>CAYHTI010000027.1:0-4942 GCA_964359515.1 uncultured Gammaproteobacteria bacterium
AAAACATCTATACCGGTGAAATCGAGTTGGTTGGCGAAAACGTGGAAGTGATTAGCGCGGCCAAGCCTTTGCCGTTTGAAATTGATGATGACCGTTCTAACACCAATGAAGAAACGCGTTTGCGCTATCGTTTCCTCGACTTACGCCGCGAACGTATGCGCGATAATATCCTTTTCCGCGGGTTAGTCATTCGTTTTTTGCGCAAATGGATGTATGAGCACGGTTTTAATGAATTTGAAACGCCGATTTTGACAGCATCATCCCCGGAGGGCGCACGCGACTTCCTTGTCCCATCCCGCCTTCACCCGGGTAAGTTTTACGCCTTGCCCCAGGCGCCGCAGCAGTTCAAACAACTGTTGATGATTTCTGGTTTCGACAAATATTTCCAAGTCGCGCCTTGTTTCCGCGATGAAGACGCCCGCGCCGACCGCAGCCCTGGTGAGTTCTACCAGCTCGATGTGGAAACAAGTTTCTTGACGCAGGAACAGTTCTTCCAGCTTATGGAGCCGCTGTTTATTGAAGTCAGCAAGGAGTTCGCTCCGCAGAAAAAAATCATGTGGAACCCGTTCCCACGTATCCCCTTTGCCACGGCCATACTTGAATACGGTTCCGACAAGCCCGACCTGCGTTTTGGCATGAAAATCCAGGAAGTTAGCGCCTTGGTCAAAGGCTGCGGCTTTAAGGTGTTTACAGATGCTTTGGCCAATGGTGGCGTAGTTCGCTGTGTGGTCGCAGAAGGTGCTGCTGAGTTTACCCGCTCCATGATCGATGAAATGACGGAGCTGGTGAAATCACATGGGGCGAAAGGATTGGCTTATATCACTCTCGGCAAAGATGGCGTGAAATCTCCAATTTCCAAGTTCTTAGGCGATGATTTGGTTAAACAAATCATTGAACAAACAAAGGCTAAAACCGGCGATATTATTTTCTTCGGCGCTGACAAGGAAAGCGTGGTCTGCAAAGCCCTCGGCCAATTGCGTCTCGATCTTGGCAAGCGCCTTGGTGTTATCGACCAGAACTTGCTGGGTTGGGCCTGGATCGTTGATTTCCCATTCTACGAATGGAACGAGGAAGAAAAGAAAATCGACTTCGCCCACAACCCATTCTCAATGCCGCAGGGTGGCATGGACGCACTCATGGGTCCGGAGCCAGCCAATATTAAAGCTTTCCAATACGACATTATCTGCAATGGCATTGAGTTGAGCTCAGGCGCGGTGCGTAACCACAAGCCAGAGATCATGTACAAGGCTTTTGAGCTAGCTGGTTACACCAAAGAAGAAGTGAATGCCCGCTTCGGCCACATGATCAGCGCCTTTGAATTCGGCGCGCCACCGCACTGTGGCTTTGCCCCTGGTATCGACCGTTTGGTCATGTTGCTGCGCGATGAACCGAATATTCGTGAAATCATCGCATTCCCAAAGACTGGCAAAGCGGAAGACCTGCTCATGGGAGCTCCGTCGCCGGTGCGGGAGAAACAGCTGAAGGAACTGCATATCAAACTAGACGTAAAGAAGTAGGCGAAGAAAACCCCGCACCAATCATGCGGGGTTTTCGTTTGACGGCGGACAACACTGGGGGGTAGGTTCAGTCAGATAGGAGGGGGACATGAACGTTCTTTTTGCGTTGATCGTGATCTTGCAGGTCGCGAGCATCGTACCATATATCGCCGCTATTCTGCGGCGTCAGGCTCAGCCCGTGATGGCCACTTGGCTGATTTGGGCGACCCTGGATACGGTTACCTTTCTGGGAATGTACGCGAAAGGCGCGCTGAATGCTCAGATTATCGCCGTCATCGGAGGCGCTTGGTGTATCGCTTTGCTCTCGCTCAAGCTTGGTCGTCCCGGCTGGACGCGCGTAGACAAGCTCTGTCTGTTTGGTGCGGCCATTGCGGTCGCGTTTTGGGCAGCGTCAGGCGATGCGGCTTTGGCGCTTGTAACCAGCCTCACGGCTACATTTCTGGGAGCGATCCCAACCTTTGTTTCCGCCTGGCAGGACCCGCGGCGTGAAAACAAGGTCGCCTGGACGATCGGCACCGCTGCCTGTATCGGTGCCATGTTCGCGGTACCACGCTGGACCATCGCCGACGCGGCTCAGCCCATCACGTTTTTTCTCATCCAAATCGTGATGGTCTACATCCTCTACGTGCATGGCGCGCGACTGCCATTGCCAGTGCCGGTCGTGGATGAGATGAGTGTATGAACATCATGCGCGGCAAGGCTCCGGTGTGGTCAACAAGACCATAACGGAGCTCTTTTTATTTGGAATGACTAGCATTTAATCTTTGCTGAGCCGAAAGATGGAATAAAAGTGCGGCATTTTTGGGGTCTGGGGTTCGATCGCTCCGCGGAGCATGATGAGTGGTATGCCCATGCAAGGAGCTCTCGAACCCCAGCGCCTTTTGGTTACTTTTGGGCGCCAAAAGTGACTAAAGAAAAGCTATTTAAGGCTCAAAAATGTGCTACACTATAAATATCCATGAAAACCTACACACTTGAACAATTTCAAGGGCCTTTAGACTTGCTTTTACAAATGATTGAGCAGGAAAAGCTTGATATTTCCGAGCTTTCTTTGGCCGCGCTCTCGGAGCAGTTCGTCCACCACATTGAAAAAAATCCCCATGAGATCAAGGGGGAAGAGTTGGCGGATTTTTTGGTTGTGGCTACGCAATTGCTTTTGCTCAAGTCCCGTCTCTTGTTGCCGAACTTGCCGATGGATGATGAGCTGAACCCAGACACCTTGCAGACGCAGTTGAAGCTCTACCGCCGCTTCGTTGATGCCGCTAAACGCTTACAAGCTAGGATCGAAACAAAAACATTTTGGCATGGACGCATCGGCAGCCCGCTTTTTGTTGAACCACGTTTTAGTCCGCCGGCTACCTTGAGCCCGGAGGATTTGCGTGTCGCCATGCTTGCCGTTGTTGAGCGTTTGCGACCCATCATCATTTTGCCGGAGAGTGTCATTGAGCGCACGGTCACGCTGCACGAAAAAATGACACAGATCCAAGGCATCTTAAAACAGGGAAGAGGAGTCAGCTTCCGGAATTTATTGCATGAGGCCCGTTCAAAAACCGAAAAGATTGTTTGCTTCCTCGCCTTGCTTGAATTGGTCAAACAAGAGGAGGTTTCCGTGAAGCAGTCCTCCGCTTTTGATGATATTGTCATTGATCGGCTTGACCAGCAGCAGCAAGCCGCATAGATTTAACACTATGGACACCAAACAACAATCGACCCTGGAAAGCATCCTTTTCCTTTCGAATAAACCGTTGACGGCCAAGGAGTTAGCTAAGGCTGTTGGCATGAAGGCAGAAGAAATAGCTGCGGCCATGGATCAATTGGCCGTTCGGTTCGAACAGCCGGAAAGCGGTATGCGCTTGATGCGCCATGAAGACAAATACCAGCTTGTCACCGCGCCGGACAATGCCGCGCCGGTCGAGGCCTTTTTCCACGCAGACTTAAACGGTGAATTGACTAAGCCCGCTTTGGAAACGCTCACCATCATCGCTTACCGCGGGCCGATCAGCAAACCAGAGCTCGAGCTCATCCGCGGCGTAAACTGCAGTTTAATTTTGCGCAACCTCTCCATGCGCGGCTTGGTGGATTCAACTTCCACGGCCGACGATATGTCCGCCCTGTACTCGGTCACGCCGCCATTCCTCCAATTTTTAGGAATGACCTCGGTTAAAGAATTACCAGAATTTGACTCCTTGCATGCGCATGAGCTGCTCGATGAGCTTCTTAAGCAGCGGACGCAAGCTGAATCCTAATTATGCTGTTCGACGCCTTTTTTCATTTATTCCTCCTGGTCACCGGACAGGTCACGCCGGAAACGCTAGCGCCGACGGCTTTGCCCGTGGCCGCTGCCGAGAGCATGGTGACTTATGAGGGCGTGGAAGATTCGCTTGGCTTTGCTTTTTCTCATCGACTGCCGTTGCCGTCAGAAATCGGCGGATTTGGCCCGCGGCGCATTCCCTCCGATAGTATTGGCATTCTAACGACCGCGGAGAGCGCTCTCATCATAGACGAGCGCACCTGGTCTGTTTTATACGAGAAATCTCCGCAAGAAGTCCGTTCAATCGCCAGCCTTACTAAGATGATGACCGCTTTGGTGCTGTTGGATGAGGGGATTGATATGTCGTCCGACATCACGATCTCAAGGGCCGATTACCGTGCCGGGGGGGTCATCAATGTTTTTTCAGGCGAGATTTTAAGCACACAAGATGTTTGGATGATCGGTCTTATCGCCTCTGACAATGTCGCTGTCGCCGCGCTTGTCCGTTCGACCGGTCTGACCACGGAAGAATTCGTTGCTCGCATGAACGCCAATGCCGCTGCCTTGGGACTGTCATCATCGTCCTTTGTTGAGCCGACCGGGATCGACAGCCTCAATGTTTCCACCGCGCAGGATATTACAAAGCTCGTAGCTGAAGCCATGAAGCATGTGGAAATCACGGATGCGGTGCGCCGGCCATTTTACCGGTTCGAGCCCAAGAATAAGGCTGGTGTTCGCACGGCTCAAACAACAAATGTCTTGTTGAAAAGTTTTGTGAATAAGGATCCCTATCAAGTGCTCGGCGGGAAAACCGGTTTCACGAATGAAGCTGGGTATTGCTTGTCCGTAATCGTCGACGGTCCCAATCCAGCCGATAACGTCATTGTTGTCTTATTGGGCGCCGATTCCACGGAAGACCGTTTCCAAGAAGTGAAAGGGCTGGTGGATTGGACTTACGAAAATTACCGGTGGTGATATGCTCGATTTATTGCTGTCGTTTTTGCAGGGCTTGCCGTCCTGGCTGGTCGTCGCCATTGTGGCCATGACGCCGGTTCTTGAGTTACGAGGGGCAATCCCGCTCCCCTTAGGGGTGTATCACTACCCGTTATGGCTGGCCTTTGTCATTTCTCTATTCGGCAACAAGCTTCCCCCCATATTGAATTTGCTTGGTAGG
>CAYHTI010000027.1:4952-6706 GCA_964359515.1 uncultured Gammaproteobacteria bacterium
GCAGGATAAAATCGACCGTTACGGCCCCTGGGCTTTGGCACTATTCGTCGCCGTTCCTTTGCCGCTTTCTGGAGTTTGGTCCGGTGCTTTGATCGCCTGGGTGTTCGGCTTGCACCGGCGTCCGGCTCTTTTAAGCATTTTTGTCGGCGTTTTAGCGGCTGCTGTTATTGTGACGGCTGTCACAACTGGTACATTGCGTCTTTTTTAAACATATGATTAAGATCATCGCCAACTGGAAGATGTACCTCACGATCCGACAAAGCCGGGAATTGGCCGCTCAGGTGAATGCCTGGTGGCAAAAAGCGAAATGTACTAATGTGGAGCTGGTCTTATGCCCCAGTGACGTAGCCTTGCGTGATGTCGCCGACCAAATGTCTGGCTCGAATATCAAACTGGGCGCGCAACAGGTGTCCTTAAGCCAGAGCCTGGGCGCTTTTACCGGACAGACATCCGCGCAGCAATTGCGTGAAGCGGGTGTGAGCCATGTTTTGCTCGGACATTCTGAGCAGCGCCAGTTCTTCCATGTCACAGACGCGATGGTGCGCCAGCAATTCCAAGTTGCCGCTAAGCACCGGCTGCACCCAGTCGTCTGCGTCGGGGAGACCCAGGCAGAACGCGATCATGGCCGCACGGATAGCGTCATTGTCTCCCAGCTGCATCAAATTTTCGAAGGCTTGTCTTGGCCATCAACTGGTTTAAGCGTAGCGTATGAACCGCGTTGGGCGATTGGCACCGGAAGACCCGTAGATGCAAAAGAGGCGGTGCGCGTGCATGACCTGGTCAAGCATACGTTGCGCGAGTTTTTTGGAAACCTGCGCGCGCAAGACGCCAGCGTATTATATGGCGGCAGCGTCGATGTGGAAAATTTTAAGAGCTTTTTGTCGCAAGAAACCGTTTCAGGGCTTTTGATCGGCTCAGCGTCGACTAAGCCAGAGGTCTTGCGCAGCATTGTTGAGGGATTACAAGCTGATTACTGCAATCGTTAGTATGTATGGTTGAATTCATTGTCTTGGGTGCCTTGGTCCTCGCGGCCATTGTCGCCATCATCATCATTACATTGCGCCACCTGCCTCAAGCGGCAGCTATTGATTTGGAATCATTACCAGCTGAGCAAGAGGCGGCGATGAAGGCCGCCTTAATGGAACGCCGTTTAAAGCGGAAACTCGCGGAAAGCAAAAACCGCCTTTTGCCTTTTTTGCGCCGTATCGGGGCCTCGTTTTTAGCTATTTTTGATCGCCTGCATAAGCGTGTTCAACACCTGGAGCAGCGCTACCGCCGCAAGCCGAACAGCATGACGAGCGCGGAACAGGAAGACGTGCGTGAAAAAATCCGCGATTTGACCGTAAAAGCCGGTGCTTGCGTGGAAGCGGAAGAGTGGTCAGAGGCGGAAAACCGCTTCATTGAAATTTTGAGCTGGGATCCCAAAAACCTAGAGACATACGCGGGACTAGCGTCCGTCTATCTGGCGCGCAAAGAATTAACGCAGGCGAAGGAAACATTTGCCTATTTGTTTCGGTTGTTGCAATTGCAGCAAAGCGGCGAAGAGTCCAAATCTTTGTTCTCCCCGATGCTGAGCGAGGCGCAAACTAGTGAGATTCGTTTTGCTTACGTTACCTGTTTGCAGGGCCTCGATGAGTTGCAGGAGGCCAAAACGCAGACTGAATTGGTCCTAGCCCAAGATGCCAACAATCCAAAATACCTTGACAAGCTGATAGAGTTAAGTATCCTGATAAAAGATCGCAAAGCAGCCCGCA
>CAYHTI010000027.1:6716-8052 GCA_964359515.1 uncultured Gammaproteobacteria bacterium
TTTGACCGTCTCAAAGAAATCAACCCAGAAAACCAGAAGCTGGCCATCTTTGAAGACAAGCTTAGGCAGATGTAGAGCGATCCGATTCAATCGATCAGCCTTTCATCCCACCGACGTACTTGGTGGGTCTTGTTTTCAAAAAACAAACTCAGACCTTTTAGAATGGACCCCACTTCGCTAAGAAGCTTCGCGGGGCACAGTGTCCCAAGCAGCCTGCCCTTCCGTAGCCTTGCGAAGGAGGGATCGCCATTATAAAAGTGTCACACGCCGATGTAGCTCAGTTGGTAGAGCGCATCCATGGTAAGGATGAGGTCTCGGGTTCAATTCCCGACATCGGCTCCACGTAAAAACCCCGCACACTAGTAGTTGTGGGGTTTTTACGTTGCCGCGTATGCGACTGTGTCACGTGACCGACGTGAGGAGGTTTATACGTGAGGTGACGAGCATTTTACGCGGCATTTACCAAGTTAGTGCGATTCACATGGCGCAGCCTTTACACAGTTGAGCTTCATCTGTCGATAAGGTAGTGTTCCAACACAGATATAGACCGTATGAACGCAAATATTCGAAGGATATTACTAGTACTGTTTGTGGGTGCTTCGCTCTTCATCGCCATCAACCTTTTCGTGCTGGCCAAAGCTCGCCCGTATACTAAGGCGAGTGAACAGTCTGCCTATGTGGCGATTGTCCTGGGCGCGAGGGTTTATCCAAGCGGCCGTCTCAGTCCAATGCTTGAGGATCGGATACAGACCGCATTAGAGCTTTATCAGCAGGGTAAGGTGAAACGCATTTTGGTCAGCGGCGACAATGGCCGTCCCGATTACGATGAAGTCAGCGCTATGAGGGATTATCTGGTAGCTGCTGGCGTGCCAGACGCGGATGTTTTTCTTGATTATGCGGGTTTTGATACTTATGACAGCCTCTATCGCGCCAAACACATATTCCAGGTCGATACGGCCATTGTCGTAACCCAGGATTTCCATTTGCCGCGCGCGGTCTATATTGCCCGGTCCCTCGGCCTGGCTGCTGTGGGCATCTCTGCGGATAAGCGGCCGTATGCGTCGATCCGTTATAATGAATTGCGTGAATGGCCGTCGCGCTTCAAGGCGTTTTTCAACGTCACCCTGCGCGCAAAACCCCGCTATTTAGGTGAAGTTATACCAATTACTGGTGGGGGGAGCTTGCCCGCATCGTATGGCTTTACTGATTTTCCGGCGGCAGAAATATACAAAGGCTCGTCAGCTAAAGTAAATTTCGCCGCAAATCCCCAGGCAAAAGCGTTTTATACCCGGATTACTGAAGGCGCTGCTCAAGGTCCAAATTTTGCGGGTAAATA
>CAYHTI010000028.1:0-8001 GCA_964359515.1 uncultured Gammaproteobacteria bacterium
AGATGGCCTTTGTGCCGTTCACGACGTCGACTTCCGCCAAGGCGGCAGTAACCGCGCGCGTAAACCAGCCATCAGGAATGCCATTAGCTTCAACGCTATCACCGGCTCCTAAGACATAGTTGTGGCCGGCATCGTCTTCAAAGCTGCTATTGCGCAACAAATTCGTGCCGCTGACCATGCGAATATAGCGGCGGCAACCGGCATCATCTGCTTCACATTCCTTGGCATTGCCATTGAGGTAGACGCGGTCATCATCACGCCATTCGCCCACCGATGACTTGGCGAGGGCATACCAAGTACACCCGGCCGATTGCGCGGAACATCCTTTATACTCCAAGGTTTTTGCCAGCCATAAATTATCCGAATCTTGCTCGCCCGGCTCATTGTATTGCTCACATGTGGCAAATTCTTCGGCGCATGATTCAGCTGGGAAGGCCCAAGAACGCTTTTCATTGGTGCAATAACCCCAAGTCTGGCATTGGCCGTCCTTGCCGGTCACGACGCAATCTTGGATATCTACACAGGTTTGAACGCGAGATCCGGTATTGCTTAATAAAATCTGTCCGGGAGCGCGGGCGGTGCAGCGCATTTGCGGCATTTTAAGCACCCAATCTGGATCAACAAGATGAAAAAATGGCGAAGCTGGATCGGTAAAAGCGTCGAGCACTTCTTGCAGGCTATAGCGCTGGCCAACTGTGCGCACCTTTAAGGCAGCAAGTTCCCAACCAACGGGGATGATGAGGGCGCGACGCAATTTTTTCATATTGCTATACGCGTAGCCATCGAGGTAGCTTGGCTCGGTACCTGTTCCTGGATCCGTGTACCCGAAGGCCCAGTCGCCGTGCAATAAGCCGGCATTAACGGCGTCGCGTACGGTCAGGTAGCTGTCTTGGCCGCTGGGCTGGAGAGCCTGCGCGAAAGAAGCGTCCATGACGCAATTGTATAGCCCGGCATATTTGACTTCAGCAGGACAGGTGGTGAATTCCGAAATCAAATCAAGGTCATTGCTTTGCTTAATGGCAGGACGAAAGACATTCGTAAACACCGCATCGGCCGATTGTTTACCCGACGGCGACGTGCTTTGCGGATTTAACAAGGCATCACGAGCCTCACCAAGGGCATCGCGTGACTTGACCACATCGGAAAGTGAAAAAAATCCACTTTGCAATTTTTTCATGTACTGCGCCAACAATGTTTTTGTAAATACGTCGACAGCATCAGCTAATGGCTTGCCTGTATATGTGTAAGCGGCTTTGCCCAGCGTGCTATTGCCATAAGCATCTTTAAAAGCGAGGTCCACGGCAATGGCCGGAGTTTCGATCGCGGCGCTAATGCCGGTCTTCACGGCCTTAAAGGCATTGGTCAGACGCTCATTTTTTGCCTCTTCTTCTTTCTTTGCTTGTAAAATATCTAAATTATTCAAAAAGTTTACGGCAACGCCAAGGTCATTTTGCCCCGTGCTAAAGGAGAGCGTAAATTTTTCCAAAAAGGCCGGGTCGCGAACATCCCAAGCTTGCTTGATATCATCGAGGCTACATTTCGGCCCTCTGACCCCCACTCCGCCTAAACTTGGAATAGCAATGTCGATGGCGATTTCTGGAGAAACACAGATATTACCCAAACCGACGGCGTCGGCAAAGGAGATTGCGGCTTCGGCGGCGGCTGATTCACCTACATCTTGAAGATATTCACCCCAGCCATCCGTAAAAAACAACGGCTTTTGCCCTTCATCGCCGCTGGCCACCCATTTGGCGGTATCTTCAGCAATCTTTGTGACAAAAAAAGTAATGGCGTTTTTGAAAGAGACGGCCGCGGCATTGGCTAAGGCATCAGCAATTGTTTCTTCAGCTGTTTCCTCGACCTTATCTGCAGCATCCCTCAGTATGCGCGCGGCTTCTAACAAATTGTCGCTGGCAATAATCGCCGGCGCATCCTGCGCTTTGGCAAGATGAGGGCTCGCCAACAAAGTCAGTACCATCAAGCACGATAAGGTGCCAACAACAATCTTGTTTCGATAGCGCCGGAAATTGCTGAGCATAAACAGCTTAATTCAATTATTGTTTGGGGATTTGGTTTTCAAACTCACCGAGAGCCTGCTCGTAAATAGACTTTACTTCCTCATCAGTTAACGCCTTCACGTCTTCTTCGGTCATGCCAAATTGCTGCAAAATTGCCCGTATCTGTTCGATGCTCAACCCCTTCAATCCCTCGATTTTCTCTGCCGTTGGACCGGAGATATCGCGCAGAGACTGTTGCGCCAAGATTTGCACGGTTTGGTCGTCGAGGCTGGCGACGAGTTCGGCATCTGCGCCGGCGGCGATCAACAAGCTACGCAAGGCTTTAGGGTCTTGCAGCAAGCTTTTGACGTCCTCGGTGGCATAGGGACTTTCAAATCCAGTGGTGATGCGAGGTGCGCCCGAGTCGGTGCCAAGGTTGTTGCAGGTCTTTCCTTTCGGACAATTGGGATCCGTGCCAGCCCGCACTTCTTCGGCATCGCTAGCTCCATCCGAATCCGTATCGGCAATAAATGGACTGGTGCCATGTACTTTGAGCTCATCGTAATCCGAGAGCGTATCCTGGTCGCTATCCTGGAGCCGTAATTGCTCATCTTGCTGCGCCAACAAGCTCTGGCTAATTTCCTTCAAAGATTGTCCGCTGCCGAATGTTGGAATATCCAACCGAAGCCGCGAGGCCATTTGCCAGCCAGACAAACCCGCAATGCCGGCTAATAAAACAAAAACCGCCGCAACGACCGAACGGGGATATGGCACCTGTTCGGGCAGCTTATCGTCTGGCGTCCCTCCGGAGTATGGATCATTCCCGTCCATCGAATTCAGATAATGGCGAACGCCGATATTATACCAACTTTTACCACACACGCGCAATTAAACTTTGCGCACGAGGTTGCACCAGTCAGCTACGGAGAGTTCTTGCGCGCGCACCGTCGACGCCAGTCCGATTTCAGCGAGTATGGCGACGACTTCTTCGATGGTTTTTCCTGGTAAAGCCAGAGCCAAATTGTTTTTTAGCTGTTTGCGACGAGAAGCAAAGCCGGCTTTTGCCAAGCGCCAAAAACGCGCGAGCTCGTCTGCGGAAAGACTGGCATAGGCCGCATCAGGTTTTGTTAAATCACAGGCAAGCACGGCAGAATCCACTTCCGGCTGGGGATAAAACGCAGTCGAGCGAACGATTTCGACGATGTGCGCCTCTGAGTAAGCTTGCACAGCCAAAGAAAGCAGGCTCATGCTGCCAGGTTTGGCTGCCGCGCGCTCGGCGACTTCTTTTTGCAACATCACGACCATGACGGAGGGACGCGGCAGGTCTTCAAGTGCTGAACGTAAAAATTTGGAAGTGATTTGATAGGGCAAATTCGCGACAATTTTATAAGAACGGTCGAGTTTACTCAGTAACTCCTTATAGCTGGACGATTTTAAATCCACCTTTTCCGACCAGCCTTGTTTGCCCGCCAACCATTCCACACGATGGTGAAAAGCGCGGTTCGACAAGGCATCGCCTTCCCAGAGGGTAAGGTTCGCGTGCTTCGGAACTAGTTCTTTTCGTAAAGCGACGGCCGCATTCTCATCTAATTCGATAGCTAGAACGGCTTTTGCTTTTTCGCATAAAGATTTGGTCAATACGCCAAGGCCTGGGCCGATTTCGATGACAAGATCATCCGCTTGCACACCAGCGACTTCGACCATGCGAGCAATGACATCTTCGTCCAATAAAAAATTTTGGCCCTTGGAGCGTGAGGGCTTGATGTTATAGCGGTTGAGAAGTTGTTGGAGTTGGAGAGGGTCCATAGTCGTTTGTCATTTTGATCACATCTGTCATTCCCGCGTCCCGTAAGGATCCGCCATAGCGGACAGGCGGGAATCCAGACGAAAGACGTATTTAGTACGTTTTATTCTCAACCTATCGGTAGATAAGTTTGTTTTTCGACTGGATCCCAGATAGCTCGTCACCTCGCTTCTGGCGATGACACTTAAACTAGCGTCTCATCATCTGCCTCACCCGATACAACCAGTACAACAGCGGTTTCACCGGGATCTCATAAGTCCCGATATACTCCGTCATCGGTGTCGTTGGTACAAAACCCCGTTTGAACCGCGTCACGCCAAGCCAGGCTGCTTCTTGCTTATTGGCCGGGGGCTCGGAAGCTGTTCCCCAAAAATCGTAGGACATGCCGCGGGCTTTGGCGGACTTAATGGCTTCCCATTGCAAGAGATGGGGTGCCATTAATGAGCGATGTTGGTAATCAGATGCGCCATGCAAGTATGCGGCCGATGATCCGAAATACCCTACCAGTAATCCGGCAATGGGTTTACCATCATGCTCAGCGATAAAAAACTCCGCTTGTTTATGCAGGCCTACTGTTTTAATCAAGGCGGCAAAATAGGCTGCGTCGTAAGAAGCAAAGCCCTGGCGGTCCGTGGTTTTAGAAACCAGATCCGCAAAAACGGTAGCATCGCTTTCGTCGATGCTACGACGCACAGTCACGCCCTTCTTTTCCGCGAGACGGATATTGTAGCGCCACTTGCTTTTCATGCCGGCAAACAATTCTTCCTCGGTTTTGGACGTGTCCATGACCAAGGTGTGCACGGGTTGGCGTTCGCGACGTGATTTATGGGCGTGCGACAACGTTTTACGTGAGGGCCACGCCGGGTCGAAACGCACCAAGAAACAACCGCGTTCTTTGGCGAAGGCGCGCAGTAGGGGCAGAAAATTTTCTGCCCCAACAGGCGCGCCTTCCCCAACAAAAACCGGCCCGCGCGGGATCGACAGGATCCATTGGCTGCCGGCACGCAGCTGCACGCATTGCGCTAACCACGTTTTTTCTTCGTTGCTGACATTGTAAACGGCATTGCCCAGCGATTCCTGAAATTCACCCCAGGCCCATGACTGCAACAAACCTCCGTCGAGGCTTTTGGCAGCGAGACGGTTCCATTCTTGGCGTTGATCGGCGGTCCAATGGACTAACATGTAGTTACTTGTCATCCCAGAAACGACGTGAGGAGTTATCTGGGATCCAGACGAAGCACACAGTATCTACCGCTAGGTAGAGCATGAACGCCCTTCAGCTCACTTCATGACTGGATTCCCCCGCACGCCAAGAGGCTGCGGGGGAATGACAAACTAGACAATAAAGTTAATAATCCTTCCCTTCACGAAAATAACTTTCTTGATCGGCTTCTCAGCTAGGTGTTTCTTCACCGCCTCCTGCGCGAGAGCCATTTCCTTCACCGAAGCTTCGTCCGCATCGGCCGCGACTTCAATAGTAGCACGCGTCTTGCCGTTAATTTGCACGGCCATGGTAACGCTTTCAGCTTGGACTAAACGTTCATCGTGCGTCGGCCAGCTTTCTTTTGTGATACTGGTCGTGTGTCCGGTCTCATGCCACAAGTGTTCTGCCAAGTGCGGCGCGAACGGGGAAAGAATCTTTAAAAAGACCTCGCCTTCGACCGTTGGCAGCGCGCCTTTATCTTGCGCGGCATTCATGAAAATCATCATAGCTGAGATGGCCGTGTTGAAGCGAAGGTTTTCAATATCTTCGGTCACCTTTTTGATGGTTTTGTGCAAAGCAGCGGTCAGTGTCGCATCAGCAGCCGTTTTTTCACTGACAGCATTACTCATGAAGAAGCGTTCGACGCGATCAAGGAAGCGACGCACGCCGTTAATACCTTTGGTGTCCCAAGGTTTGGCCTCATTCAGCGGCCCCAAAAACATTTCATACATGCGTAATGCGTCCGCTCCATAGTCTTTGACCACTTGGTCCGGGTTGATGACATTGCCTAAAGACTTAGACATCTTCTGTCCGTCTTCAGCAAGGATCAAACCTTGATTGACGAGCTTATGGAATGGCTCTTGAAAGGAGATATAGTTACGGTCGTAGAGCACCTTCGTAAAGAAGCGCGAAAAAATGAGATGACCGACAGCATGCTCGGCCCCGCCGACATATAAATCCACCGGCATCCAACGCTTCAAACGATCCTTAGCCGCGAACTCGTCGGAATTATGCGGATCCGTGAAACGGAAAAAGTACCAGGAGTTGTCCACGAAACCATCCATTGTGTCTGTCTCTCGCTTGGCTGGCTTATTGCACTTGGGGCAAGAAGTATTCACGAAATCTTCGACGCGTGCCAAAGGAGATTTGCCATCGCCCTTCAAGGTGAAGTCCGCTTCCTTAGGAAGTTTTACGGGCAGATGGTCTTCGGGGACAGGAACGGTACCGCAGTCGTCGCAATAAATGACAGGAATAGGCGCCCCCCAAAAACGTTGACGTGAAACTAGCCAGTCGCGGATGCGGTAGGTGACAGCTTTTTTGCCTTTAGCGGCTTTGGTGATCTTCGTAGCGGCTTCTTCTGAGGGGAGGCCGTCGTGCTTATCAGAATTTATCAGCAAGCCTGACTCGAAATGGATGATACTATCTTTGTACCAATCATTCTCAGCTAACCATTTCCAAACATTCGTATTCTTCCACGACTCGCCCATGAATTCAGCTGCCAATTTGTCGATAAATGATTCTGTCTCAGTGGTAAGGACGTGCCGTTGAATTTTTCCATCCTTGGACTTGAAAATGAAAACGGTTTCCTGACCAACATACTCATTCCAGAAACCAGACGTTAACTTTTGTTCTATCAATTTCTCATACTGCTTGATACTGGCAAGCGGAATGATGATTTTTCGATCTCCATCTTTCGTCGAAGAAACAATCTCAATGCCCAATGATTTCAAGTCATCCTCGGTAATATCAACCGCGCCCATTAAATAACTTTTAATAGGTGCATTTGTATTCCAAACAACCTGACGAACGGGCAAATCATACTTCTTCGCGAAGGCCCAATCTCGTTCATCATGTGCCGGAACGGCCATGACGGCGCCCGTGCCATAGGTGGCAAGGACATAATCGGCGATCCAGACAGGAACTTTCTCTCCTGTGATTGGATGCACAGCAAAAGCACCGCTGAACACGCCTGACTTTTCCTGGTTTAACCCCGTGCGCTCCAAATCCGAACGGTGTTTGGCGGCTTCAACGTAAGCGTCGACGTCCTTTTTTTGTTCACTGGTAACAATCTTGGCTACAAGTGGATGCTCCGGCGCAAGCACGACATAGGTTACGCCGTAGAGGGTGTCGGGACGGGTGGTAAAGACTTTGATGGACGCTTGTTGGGCCTTCGAGATGGGGATCCCAGATACCTCCTCACGTCGGTTCTGGGATGACAGATCAACGGCGAATTCTAAGTACACCCCTTCGCTCCGACCAATCCAATTCCGCTGCATGTCCTTAAGCGACTCGGGCCAATCGAGGGCGTCGAGATCTTGTAGAAGACGATCCGCGTACTCCGTGACTTTAAAAAACCATTGCAACATCATCTTTTGCACGACCGGGTTCTTGGTACGCTCGCACTTACCGTCAATGACCTGGTCATTCGCAAGTACGGTCTGGCAAACATCACACCAGTTCACGGGAGCTTCTTTGCGATAGGCCAAACCTTGTTTATAGAAAAACAAAAAAAACCACTGAGACCACTTATAATATTCCTCCGACGAAGTATCGATCTCGCGCGACCAGTCATAGCTCAAGCCAAGCATCTTCATCTGCCGCTTGAAGTTTTTCGTATTCTTGTCCGTGGTGAGGCGCGGATGGATATTGACCTTGATGGCATAATTTTCCGCGGGCAAACCAAAAGAGTCCCATCCCATTGGGTGCAGGACTTCAAAACCCTTCATGCGCTTATAGCGGGAAACAATGTCCGTGGCGAAGTAACCGATCGGATGACCTACGTGTAAGCCGTCACCGGACGGATACGGGAACATGTCTAAAATGTAAGCTTTCGGCTTTTTTGATTCGTCAGCGGCACGGAAAGCATCGATCTCATCCCAATATTTCTGGATTTTTGGCTCAATCTCGTTTGGTTCGTAAGTCATAGGGGGGTGTCATCCCAGAACCGACGTCCCGCCACCGCTGAAATACAGCTACGGCGGGTCCGCCGTAGCTAT
>CAYHTI010000029.1:0-7749 GCA_964359515.1 uncultured Gammaproteobacteria bacterium
GTCCTCTCTTCTGTGGCGACACTGGAACAACACGCCGGGGAGCAGAAGCCAGAGGAAGCACAGGCCCAAAACACTGACTACAAAGAGGCCTGGATGCGCGCGCGTGCAGATTACGAGAATTTTAAGCGCGAAGTGGAGGGTAAGCGCGCTGAGATGTCGACCTATGCCAAAGTCAGTGTCTTGATCTATGTATTGCCGGTGGCTCAGCATTTCAAGCAGGCCGTGAAATATATTCCGCCGGAACAGCAAAACGTGCCTTGGGGGGTCGGAATCAAGCAAATACAGAAGCTGATGGAAGATTTCCTCGCGCGCCACGATATGAAAGAGATAGAGACTGTCGGCAAACCTTTCGACTCATCCCGCCACGAGGCTGTAGGCAAGCGAAAGCAAGAGGGGATCGAACCGGATATCATTGTCGAAGAAGTCTCGCCAGGCTACAGCTTGGGCGGGCAGGTCATGCAGGTAGCAAAAGTCATTGTCGCGGAATAAAAGTCCATCAGATCAGTCATTAATCACACCAAGACTATGTCTCTCATAAAGTGGTCTCCCAATCTGCCGTTTGAAGATTTTGACTCCATGTTTGAAGGTATGATGCCTTCCATGATGAAGGGTTTGCAGGGCTTTATGCCGGCCGTCGATGTCTATGAAACGAAAAAGGAAGTGATGGTTGAACTTTCCGTGCCTCATATCGACCCGGAAAAGGTAGATATCTCCATCGAAAACAATGTCTTGCACGTAAAAGGTTCTACAGAAAGGAAAACTGAAGTCGAAGATAAAGATTACTATCGCCGCGAGATTCGTTCCGGCAGCTTCTATCGCACCATCCCCATGCCGACGGCCGTTATGGGCGACAAGGCCAGTGCCGTGCACGAGGACGGCGTGCTCAAAATTTCCATCCCTAAGGTGGTGGAAGGTGAGAGCAAGAAGCAGATCAAAGTAAAAGTAATCAAGCCGAAAGCTAAGAAATAATCACGGTAATTACGCGTATATGGGCAAGATTTTGGGTATTGATTTAGGAACGACAAACTCCTGCATGGCGATCATTGAGGGCGGACAGCCGAAAGTGATCGAAAACAAGGAAGGTAACCGCACCACGCCCTCCATTGTTGCCGTGTCCAAAAATAATGAGCGTCATGTCGGCCAGCAAGCCAAGCGCCAGGCCGTCACCAACCCTGAAAACACGATTTATTCAGTAAAGCGCCTGATTGGCCGCCGTTGGGAAGACCCGGAAGTGCAACGCGATTTGAGGCTCTTGCCCTATAAGATCGTGCAAAGCGGTGCTGGTGTTAAAGTTGTCATGGGGGGCAAGGAATACAGCCCACAGGAAGTCTCGGCCATGGTTCTGCAAAAACTGAAGGCCGATGCGGAGGAACGTTTGGGAGAAAAGATCACGGAAGCCGTGATCACGGTTCCGGCCTATTTTGACGATAGCCAACGCCAAGCCACTAAGGACGCGGGTAAAATCGCTGGCTTGGACGTAAAGCGCATTATCAATGAACCGACAGCGGCGGCCTTGGCCTATGGTTTCAACCAGAAAAAAGGCGAAAAGATCGTGGTTTATGACTTGGGCGGCGGCACGTTTGATGTGTCCGTGCTCGAAGTTTCCGCCGACACGGTTGAAGTAAAAGCGACGAACGGCGACACGCATTTAGGTGGTGATGACTTTGATCAAGTAGTGATCAAATGGCTCATTGATGAATTTAAACGCGACCAGGGCATTGACCTGTCCAAGGACATGTTGGCCTTGCAGCGCTTAAAGGAGGCCGGCGAAAAGGCCAAAATCGAACTTTCCAGCGCCCAAGAAACCGAAATCAATCAGCCCTTTATTACTTCCGATGCTGCGGGACCAAAGCACCTTGTTATTAAGCTGACTCGTTCAAAATTGGAAGAACTCGTTGGTAGCTTGGTTGAAAAAACCTTGGAGCCCTGCCGCAAGGCTTTGTCAGACGCGGGTCTTAAGACAACGGAGATTGACCAGGTTGTCATGGTCGGCGGTATGACACGCATGCCCTTGGTATTGAAGAAAGTTGAAGAGTTTTTCGGGAAGAAGCCGAATATCAGCATCAACCCTGATGAGGTCGTTGCCGTGGGCGCGGCCGTGCAAGGCGGCATTTTGCAAGGCGATGTCAAAGACATCTTATTGCTCGACGTCACGCCGCTTTCCTTCGGCCTTGAAACGCTCGGCGGTGTCATGACCAAGCTCATTAACCGCAATACCACGATCCCAACCTCAAAGGAACAGGTCTTTTCCACGGCTGCTGATAACCAAACTTCGGTGGAGATCCATGTGCTGCAAGGTGAACGTGAAATGGCGGCCGATAACAAGACCTTGGGCCGCTTCGTCTTAGCAGGTATCCCTCCAGCACCGCGCGGCGTACCGCAAGTCAATGTAAAATTCGACATTGACGCTAATGGCATCCTGAACGTGAGTGCCAAGGACAAGGCGTCTGGCAAGGAGCAAAGCGTTACCATCCAGGCCTCAACGTCCTTAAGTAAAGAAGAGGTCGAACGGATGACCAAGGATGCGGAAGCCCACGCCTCTGACGATAAAAAGAAGCGTGAATTGGTCGAAGCCCGTAATATCGCGGAAACCATGGTCTATACCACGGAAAAGATGGTGTCCGAGAACAAGGAAAAGGTGAGCGAAGCTGATAAAAAGGAGCTGGAAGAAAAGATTGCCGCCGTAAAAGCTGTCATCGGCAATGACGATGTCGAGCTCATTAAAAAGACTGGCGAAGACTTGTCCAAAAAAGCGCAGGCCGTTGGTGCGACTCTGTACCAAGAACAAAAGCAGACGGCGCCAGAAGCCGGCGGCGAGCAAAAACCTGAGGAGCAGCAACCTGGCGCGGAACAGAAGCAGCCAGAAGACGATAAAAAATCATCATAAAATGAATTAGGCCAGGGGTTCGCCCCTGGCCTTCGATACATGGCCAAAGATTATTACGGCATCCTCGGCGTCGGCAAAGGCGCTTCGCAAGAAGAGATCAAGGCTGCTTTCCGCAAGCTTGCGCACCAGCCCCACCCGGACAAAACGGGCGGCAGTGCTGATAAGTTTAAGGAAATCAACGAAGCCTACCAAGTGCTGGGCAATGCCGAGAAGCGCAAACAATATGACCAGTTCGGTTCAAGCTACGAATCATTCGGCCAAGGTGGCGGAGCGGGTGGGTTTAATTGGGAAGATATTATGCGCCAGGCCGGCGGTGGACAGGGTGGAGCAAATTTCGACTTCGGTGATTTTGACTTGGGCGATATCTTTGGCTCGGCCTTTGGTTTTGGCGGGGGTAAGCGCGGCTCGCGTTCCGCTGGCCCCCAGCGCGGCGAGGACCTCCAAGCTGAAATGGAACTAACCTTTGAAGACTCGGTGCGCGGCGCTAAGCGCACGATCACGCTACAGAGACAGCGCAAGTGCGAGCATTGTTCAGGCAATGGCGCCGAGCCAGGGAGCAAGATTATTACCTGTGAAGCCTGTAAGGGATCCGGTCAACAGGTTCATGCGCAAAGAACGCCATTTGGCGTGTTTCAAACTCGGACGGCTTGCCGCACCTGCGGCGGTCAGGGCCAAACCTTCGAAAAACCGTGTAAAGCATGCGATGGACGCGGCATCAGCAGCCAACGAGCCCAACTGGACCTCAATATTCCAGCGGGCATTGACCATGGCGAGACACTTCGCGTCACCGGTGAAGGGGAGGGAGGATTACGCGGGGGGCCAGCTGGCGACCTGTACGTTAAGGTCCGTATTCGTCCGAGCAAAATATTTATGCGGCAGGGATATGACATCATTACCAAGCAAATGGTGCCTTTCACCGTGGTCGCCTTGGGCGGAGATGTTCATGTTGAGACGGTCGATGGTCCAAACGCGCTACAGGTTCCTGCTGGGACGCAAACTGGGACAATTTTGAAGCTTAAGGGATTGGGCGTGCCGCGGTTGCATGGGCGCGGCCGAGGGGATCATCTCGTTGAAATCGTGGTGCAAACGCCGGCGTCGCTTTCGAAGAAGGCCAAAGGGCTGCTGGAAGAATTGAAAAATGAGCTGTAAAATAGGATAAACGCTATTTTTGATCATCAGCACTATGAATACCGTCCCAAAAGGCTTGCGATCCTGGTTTGTCGTTCACTTTGCCGCCGATTATTTGGCTGCATTGCCTCTGATGATCCACCCGCAGCAATTTTTGGCCATGCTGGGCTGGCAATCGGTTGACGCGGTCGCTGCGCGTATCATTGCCGCCGCCTTCATGGCGATTGGTGGCACGTCTTTTCTCTTGCGCAACGCATCCCTCGAAGTGTATCGCGCATTACTACTGCTTAAAATTATCTGGTCGTCCATGGCTTTGGTTGCCATCTTGCTTGCCACAAGGGGGGCGATGAGTTGGGGCGAGGGCCTGGTTTTTGCCATTTTCATTCTTTTTGACAGTGTTTGGGCTTACTATTACTACAAAACGCGGCCGCGCCAGGGTGAAATGAGCTCAGTTTGACATAAGGGCTTATTTTCCGTATATTTAGGAATAATGGTGCAATGTTGCGCCATTATTTTCATTTAAAACCGGGGTCGGTACCGAAGTGGTCAAACGGGGCAGACTGTAAATCTGCTGGCTTACGCCTTCGTGGGTTCGAATCCCACCTGACCCACCACCCTTCGCTTTTTAAAAGCTTCGGGTGGCACGCCACTCCTTCGAAGCATTCTTATGTGAAGAAGGAAGCCATCCTTCGTAGACATACTTGCGAAGGGTGTCCCTCCGTAGCCTTGGCGTAGGGGGACAGGGCATGATTTCAATCAGGAGTTCCAATATTACTTAAAAGCTGCCTAAGAAGGGTTTCTTACGCCGACTTAGCTCAGCTGGTAGAGCAACGGTTTTGTAAACCGTAGGTCCGGGGTTCGAATCCCCGAGTCGGCTCCATTAATTTATTTGTATGTCACAAGACAATCTTGCTAAACTGGAGTGTACGGAGTGCCAGCGCGTCAACTATCACAGCACGCGCAATAAGAAGACGCTGAAGCAGAAACTGATGCTGAGCAAGTACTGCAAGCACTGCAAGAAGCACGCCGACCACAAGGAAATCAAATAAAACAGCTAACGCCTATGCCGCACGATCCCAAAAACATCTCGACCTACTTTTTATTCCTGATGTTAGCGGTTTCGTCGTACTTTGCTTACCTCATTTTTAGTCCGTTCATTGAGGTTATTGTACTGGCAGGCGTTTTTTCGTCTCTGCTTTATCCGCTGTACAAGTGGTTTAAAACGGCCTTTAAGGGCAGGGAAAGCCTCGCTTCATTGGCGACTGTTTTAGTTTTCGTGTTGTTGATCTTAGTCCCACTGGCCAATTTTGTGGTGTTATTAGCGAGCGAAAGCGCGGAGACGTATTCCATGCTGCAGGAGAAGCTCACCTCCGGGGAATTCAATGAATCAGTTTCGCTGCAGCTGCAAAATTTGCTCGCTTTCCAGAAGCGGTATCTGTCTTTCATCGACCTATCCGCCATTGATTTGAGACAAACTGTCCTTGATTTGAGCGGAACGCTTAATGCATTCATCATCAGCGCGGCCACCTCCCTGATCCGCGGCACGACTCAGCTCATCACCAATTTGTTTTTCATGTTGCTGACCATGTACTTCCTGTTCCGCGATGGCAAGTCACTGGCAGAGCGCATTTCAACCTTGACCCCGCTTTCAAATAAGTACGACAAAAAATTATTTGATAAGTTCCGCGAAGTCAGTAAGACCACGATTCTAAGCTCATTGCTCACCGCCCTCGTCCAAGCGGTGCTGGCCATGATTGCGTTTGCCATTGTGGGCTTGCCTGTATTTTTTCTCGGTGCGGCTACGGCTATTGCCGCCCTCATTCCTGTCGTGGGTACAGCCCTGGTGATGGTTCCGACCATGGTGGTATTGGCTATCATGGGGAAGTGGGGTGCCTTCGTCTTTTTGGCCATTTGGTCATCGTTGCTCATTTCACTTTCCGACAATGTTGTCCGCGCCTGGTTTATTAAAGGACGATCCCAAATTCATCCGCTCCTCGTGTTTTTCAGTATTTTTGGCGGCGTGGCAGTATTCGGTTTCAGCGGCATCATTTTTGGTCCGCTCATATTGGCGATTATCCTGACGGTTATCCATATTTACGAGCTTGAATTTCAGCATGTGCTCGAGCGCTAGCCTATGCAAGAATTTGAAAATATCCCCGAAGCCTCTTTGCCAGAGAGTAAGCCTGAGCCCGCGCCAAAGAAGCGTGTTGTGAAGAAGCGACCTGCCAAGCCAAAGCCAGTAAAGAAACCATTGCCCCCGGCCGTTGAAGCCATCCCTGAACGCCCGAAGCCTAAGCCGATCGTTTTTACGACGGAAAAAGAACGTCCTGCCAAAAGACGATCTCCTTCGCGTTTTGTTCCGGTTCTCGCCAGCATACTTGGCCTTGGAATTCTTGTCGCCTTCGTCGTTTCTCAAAAGCAATTTGCCAAAGAAAGCGCGGACCAAAGCGACAGCGATTTGCGTACGCAAGTTGAAGGCGAGGTTGCTGGCCTTAAAGAGCGGCTGCAGCTTTTGGCTGATGAATTACAAAAGCAGAAAGAAGCAAAACAGGAAACAAAGTATAGTGAGTATACGAATGACGATTTGGGCATCCGTTTTCATTATCCTCAAAATCTTGGCCAGGCTAATGCACAGATGGTAGACCCAGATGCTGAAAAAGACGGCGACGAGTATCTCACTGTTACATTTTCAGCGAATCCGGATATCTGGCTTGCCGCTGCCGACGAAAGCTACAAAGGCAAATTGCCATTCGTTTATAATGGGCAAAACGACGATTTGGCTGCAACCTGCCCGAAGCCCCTGGATGTGAGCGAAGACGGCTACTGCGATCTGATCGGCGTTCTCCAGTCTCAAACGGCGCTTCGCGTGCAGCCGCTCATCGAAGAAAAGTTGCTGAATGTGGTTAAATCGGTACCGATTAACTTGCAAACCGGCACCTATAGCGGTTTGACTGTTAATGTTGGTTTGGGGTTGCCGCCCGTTACTGGACGAGATTTGTTCGCGCCAACAAGCGATGATAAGCAACAGGAGGCACTTACTGCGTTTTACCGCAATCTAATCAAGCGCGAATCCCTCAGCATCGTAGTTCTTGAAAATCTGAAAGCGCATGAAACGATCTTGAATACCATCCAATTCAACGCTTTGCCAGCCACGCCAAGTTAACATTTACAGAAAAAGCATTTTATTGTAGAATAATTCTCTGTTCTTTCTCTAAGCGGGCGTGGTGTAACGGTAGCACAACGGTCTCCAAAACCGTTTGTCAGGGTTCAAATCCTTGCGCCCGCGCCAGGTATTGTTTGCTCAAGTTTGGGCAGCCGATGTCTGACGGCAAGGCTTAACAGCAAAAAAAAACAAATACATGTCCGTCTTGCTGCGAAATCCTTGGTTTTATGTCATTTCCTTCGCCATTGTTGGCGGCGGCGCAGGCCTTTTTTATCTTTTTGGCACGGACCGAGCTTCTGAATATGATACGGTTTTTGTGCAGCGCGCTGATTTGCGCGAAGAAGTTGATGTAACCGGCCAAGTAAAGCCTGCCGAGGAAGTAGATCTGGCTTTTGAGTCCGGCGGGAAAATCACCGTAGTTAATGTGCGCGTTGGCGACACCGTTGTTGCTAGCCAGCTTTTGGCATCTCTTGATGCCTCTGAACTTTCGGCTCAGCTGGCGTCCGCAAATGCGAGCGTGGCTAGCGCGCAATCTGTATTGAGCGAATATCAGCGGTCTTTAGCCGCCGAA
>CAYHTI010000030.1:0-7743 GCA_964359515.1 uncultured Gammaproteobacteria bacterium
TTGATCTTGGTGAAACAACCTTGGTGAATGTCCCAGAGCGCTCCGATGCGCCGGGTGCCCCAAAGGTCCCGCCATCAGAGCCTACCGAGGCTGTGTTTGGTGAGCCCGTGGAATCCTCAACCTCAGCCCCGACCGTGCAAGTGCCGTCAGGTGACGGCGGTATTACCTTTGTTGATATCCCTGACGATACAAGCGAATCGGAAAAAGACGAGCCACCGGCTAATCTTCCAACCGCTTAGCCCATTTGTTCTATGCCAAAAATTCCTATCCATCCTGACATTGCGTTTCTGGGCGAGACAAATTTTCGCAATGCCAAGAAGCGTTTTGGCATTAAGACGGATGACCGCCGGCGCCATGTCTATCTCATCGGTAAGACTGGTATGGGAAAATCTACCGTGTTGGAAAACATGGTGATCCAAGACATTTATAACAACCGGGGCTTTGCCTTGGTTGACCCGCACGGTGATTTGGTGGAGAAAGTGCTCAAATTTATCCCCAGCAATCGCATCAATGACGTGATTTATTTTAATCCGTCAGATATTGATTTTCCGATCGCCTTTAACGTGCTTGAAAAGGTGGAACCGCAGTACCGCCATCTTGTTGCTTCAGGTCTTGTCGGCGTTTTCAAGAAAATTTGGGCAGAAAGCTGGGGACCTCGTTTGGAGTACCTGTTGCGCAATGCCATTTTGGCCCTGCTTGATTATCAGGACGCGACCTTGCTCGGCATTCCCCGCATCCTGGTAGATACGACCTTTCGCAAGAAAGTTATTGCTAAAATCGAAGACCCGGTAGTAAAAGCCTTTTGGGTCGATGAATTCTCCAAGTACAATCAGCAATTTCTTACGGAAGCTATTTCTCCAATCCAAAATAAAGTCGGACAATTTTTATCCAGCTCTTTGATCCGCAATATCGTCGGCCAAGTCCATTCCACCATTGACCTGCGCCAGCTGATGGATTCGGGCAAAATTTTGCTGCTTAACCTTTCTAAGGGCCGTATTGGTGAAGATAACTCAGCCTTGCTCGGCGCGATGATGATCACCAAAATTCAGCTCGCGGCCATGAGCCGCGTGGATATTCCTGAAGAGACGCGCCGGGACTTCTATTTGTATGTCGACGAATTTCAAAATTTCGCGACAGAAAGTTTTGCCAACATCCTGTCGGAAGCCCGTAAATACCGCCTGAATTTGATTATTGCGCACCAGTATATCGAGCAGCTGGGTGAGGTCGTAAAGCCAGCCGTTTTTGGTAATGTCGGCACCATGATCGTGTTCCGTATCGGGGCAAACGATGCCGAAGAGCTCCTAAAGGAGTTTGAGCCGTATTATACCGAAGAGCACCTTGTTAACCTTCCGAAATACAATTTTTATATCAAGCTGATGATTGACGGTGTCAGCTCCATACCGTTTAGCTCGACCGGTATGCAGCCGTTTTCTGGCAATACCGGCAATACGACCAAAGTCATCGCTGGATCACGCGAGCGCTATTCCTCGACACGCGCCGAAGTGGAAGAAAAAATTCGTCGCTGGAGTGGTATGACTACTCCAGAGGAGGATGGTGTGAAGGGTGATGAGCGTAAGCGCAAGAAGCGCAACAAGAAGAAGGTCAAAAAAATTGAAAAACTTCTACCCGAGTACGAAAAACTTGCTGGTCTTGGCCAGGAGGAATCTGTGAAAATTGTTGCCCAGCTCAAACAGGCGCAAATTGATTTAGCGGCCAACAAGGACGTTGATCTTGGCGCTATCATTGGTAGGGAAAACGACGATACAGACCAAGATGACGGCACGGACGATACAGACGAGGTGGTGGCGCCGCAGCGTGTTGTTGAATCGCGTCCTGTTTCACGCCCCGCGCGTCGCGAACGCGCCCCTGCCGCGGCAGACCGCCCCAAGCGAGAGCAGCATGAAATTACCTGCGATGAGTGCGGCAAAAAAGAGTTCATTCACTTTAAGCCGAATCCGGATAAGCCGATTTATTGCAAAGATTGCCTGGACAAGCGTCGCGCTCGTCGCCCCTCGGACGCCAAGCCGACGAGGTCTGCCGCCAAGCCGCCGCGCGTGAATGACCGCCCACTTGATCTCTCAAAATCGGCCGAGCCAACACCTCCGCCGCCGCCCTTGCATCTGGTTGATATTCCAGCGCATACAGTCAACATGAAAGATGACCCTAAATAATATGATAAAGAAGCCTGATGAAAAGCGTTCTGCACTGAAGCGCAGTTTGAGGACTGCCAAGATCGCCACCGTTGCTGCAGGTCTTGGTGCGGTGCTTGGCGCAGCGGCTGGAATGCTTTCAGCTCCAAAAAAGGGAAGTGATTTGCGGCGGGACACGGCACGCGGCGCGGTTATGTTGAAAAAACGGTCCTTAGCCGCTGAGCGAGAATTCGATCGTGGCTTTAAGCGGCTTTCGCCTGAGGCACAGAGCGCCTTGCGTTCCGCTAAGCGTCGCTTGGTCAAAGAGCTGGCAACTGCGAAAGAGCGATTGACAAAGGCCCATTATCATGACATGGTGGACAGCGCATTTACGGTAGCATCAAAGGGGAAAAAGGAGCTTTCTGATGCAGCGGCTGCCCTTACATCTGAATGGAAGCGTTCTTACGAGCGATTGAAAAAGCATTTATAGCCTATGGCCTTGCCGATCGTATCTTCAACTGGAATTCCTGCGCAGGCCAATAGCGGCTCGGTCAAAAAAATTGCCCGCATCGAAGTGGACCGGGATTTATGTATTGGCGCGGAAAGCTGCGTTGTTGTAGCACCCGAGGTGTTTGAAATGGACGATGAAAACAAGGCCATATTAAAGCCTGGGTATCAGGCTGATGACCAAACTATTTTGATGTCCGCGCAGTCATGTCCTGTCGCGGCGATTTTACTGTACGATGAAGATGGTAACCAAGTTTACCCCTAAAGCCTTATGGACACACGCGGTTATGCACGTTTGAATGCTTCGCTTCTGATCAGCGCCCTGTTGCTGCTCAGCGTATTGACGTACCAGTGGTCAGCGCACCGGACATTAACGACGGTGAAGGCTCCTGGTGATCCTAAAACAGCAGAAAGTCTCTATACGGCTGTGCAGTTATTTCCTCAAACCATACCGTCATTACAGGCTGGATTTTATGAGCTGCAGATTGAAGATCGCAGCGGCAAAACGCATGCGGTCAGTCGTTTTCGCATTACAGAGAGCCGGCAGATTATCGACAGCGGCGGTAGCGCTATTTCGAATGGGCTCTTTCTTTTGCCGCAAGGCGTATTTACCGCCACATCTGCAGCCATCGCGGTAACGAGCGGCAGTGGTGCCGCCTTGGAATTTTTAAGCGGTGCCTTTGAGGGCGATCGAGCGACTCTTTCGTTTGCTGCAGCCGATTTTTCCGGCGCGGGTGGACAATATATGCTCGGCACTCCCACGGATGGCAATGACAATATCAATGAGCGCAGCGGTGTCTGGTTTGGAAATTACGAAACAGGCGTTTCAACTTTGGTTCTGCCGGCCCTTCAGCGAGGGTGGGTGTATGAGGGGTGGGCCGTTGTCGATGGTCGCCCGCTGACCACGGGCCGATTTACTAACGCCATGACACCTGATCTCTTCTCTGGATTTAACGATAATCGCCAAGTCGCGCCGCGGATCCCAGGTGAAGATTTCTTGCTGAATCCTCCCGTCGCCGTCTTTGCAGGTCTTACATTTCCGACTGACCTCGCGGGGCAAGTCGTCCGCGTTTCGATTGAACCAGATATGAACGGCATTGACCCTACCGGTCAAGCACCTCTGGGCATCGTCGCCCTGGAGGCTGAAGTCCCAAAGCGCGCAGAACCCCATACGCTCTACAAAATGGATTTACGAGCCAAAGACTTTCCGAAAGCGACCATTGTTTTACGCTAACATATGAGTGTGATCCAAGCGATCGTTTTAGGATTTGTCCAAGGCCTCACCGAATTTTTGCCCGTTTCAAGCTCGGGCCACCTTATCTTAGTGCCGCACTTTTTTGGTTGGCCGGACCAAGGATTGTCATTTGACGCGATGATCCACCTAGGTACAGCTTTCGCTGCAATTTGGTTTTTCCGGGCGGATATTAAGCAACTGGTAACGGGTATTGTTTCAGCGGGCGGGCAGTCGGAAGCGGCTAAGAATTCGTTTCGCTGGGCGATACTTGCGTCCATGGTCCCAGCCATTATTATTGGCCTTTTTTTGAAGGATTTCATCGAGTCATCGACCCGCGGCACCGTGTTCGTTGCCGTAAATTTGATTATTTGGTCATTCGTACTGCTCGCCGCAGACTGGCTTGCCTCCCGTCCCAGAAAAACAGATGTGCGCCCAACGATTTTGCAAGCTTTTATCATCGGCATCGCCCAGGCTTGTGCCTTGTTGCCCGGAACATCTCGCTCTGGCGCGACGATTGCCACTGGAATTTTCTGCGGACTTGACCGTGCTTCTGCCGTGCGGTTTTCTTTCGTGGCAGGTATACCTATTATCCTGGCTGTCGGTGCCGTCTCCTCCGTCGATTTGGTGCGCGAGGTGCTTGCCGGGAAGTTGAACCTTATCCCGTTGCTTGCTGGGTTTGTTGCTTCATTTGCTGGCGGCATTCTAGCTATTCGTGTCTTGCTCGCGGTGCTGAATAAGCATGGGCTTTCCGCTTTCGCGCTGTACCGAGTCGTCTTGGCCCTCATCGTCTTGGCCGTCCTGCGTTAATATGAGCGCGCCAAGGTATCAGGCGGCTTTTGACCGTTTTGCTTCTCATTTGCTGCCGCCAGCCAAGGATCAGATCATTGAACTATCCGCAGGCCGAGGCACCTACACGAAACAATTTTTGGAAAAAGGCTATCCAATTTTAGCCTGCGGGCTTTTGGGCGAGCTAGATGTTTCCGAAGATCAAAGGAAGCGTCTCATTGTGTCGCTCAAAGCTGCCGAGGACATTCCCGTCCCATACCGTACATGCGCAGGAGTTTTTTGCTGCGATGCTTTGGCAGAACGGCCAAAGCAGGCAGTCTTTGTTTCTTTGCGCCTTTTCGCTGACTGGCTAATTCCAGGGGGAATCTGCTATGGTTTATTCTATGAGGGCGAAGGAGTTAAGCGGATTACCGAGCAAGGCATTCAAGGACTAAAAGAACGGCTTCTTGTCTATTATCAACCAGAAGAGCTCGATGATCTGATCGGATCAGCTTCGCTTGAAACGGTCGATGCCTGGCGTGATGAAGAACAACAGCGCCGGGTCTTACATGTCATAATGCGTCGGCCATTATAAATACCTATGTCTGAAACACAACAAACGCAAAAGCACGATATTGTCTATAAAATTATTGTCACTTTGGTTTTTTTGGCCATTGGCATCTTGATTGGCTGGACTTTGCGGGGTTCGCTTTAATGGCCTAGAAGCAACGGTTCACCAACCGTATGAGCAAAAAGCCTGTCGTCTATTTAGGACTTTCTGGTGGCGTCGACTCTGCGGTCGCCGCTGTTTTGTTAATGCGCCGCGGATACAATGTCAAAGGCGTCTTCCTAAAAATCTGGTCCGATAAAATGGATGATGCAGCCGCCTGTCCCTGGGTGCAAGACCGGCTTGATGCCATGGCCGTGGCCGCCAAACTTGGGATTCCTCTGGTAACGCTAGATTTTGAAAAACAGTATAAAGAGCAAGTCTTTTCTTATTTTGTCCAAGAATATAAGGCCGGCCGAACGCCTAATCCCGATATCCTCTGCAATGAAGTCATCAAATTTGGTGTGTTTTTGGACTATGCCTTGTCGCATGGTGCCGATTATATCGCTACTGGCCACCACGCTCGTCGAATACCAGAAGAGGGGAGCGAAGCAGAAACGACCTATCGGCTGCTGGCGGGCATTGATGAACAGAAAGACCAGTCATACTTTTTGTCGCGTCTGAACCAGCATCAACTAAGGCATACCCTGTTTCCGATCGGTAATCTTACGAAGACAGAAGTTCGAAGGCTGGCCGAGTTGGAAGATTTGGATGTTGTAGCGCAAAAACGGTCGACGCGGGGTATTTGTTTTATCGGCAAAGTCGATCTGAAGGAGTTTTTAAGCAAGTATACGATAGAACAACCGGGCGAGATTATTGATTTAAACGGGATGGTCGTCGGCGCGCACAAGGGCGTCTCATTTTACACGATCGGTCAGCGAAAGGGGCTGGATATCCCGGCGAGTTCATCGAAAGCCAAGCCAGCTTATATTGTGGCTAAGGATGCTGTAAAAAATCAGCTGATTGTGGCCCAAGACAATGAAGGTGCCCTGAAAAGTGATGAGCTCTATTGTCGAGACCTCCATTGGCTCGATGGAAAAATCCGGGCATTACCGCTGACATGCCAGGCTCGCATCCGCTACCATCAAACACTCCAAGAAGTTACCATCTCGATTGGGTCAAAAGACCAGCGTGATCCGGGCATCGTCTATGCGAAATTTGCCGCGCCGCAGCGAGCCATCACCCCGGGCCAGTTTATCGTCTTTTATCAGGGTGAAGAAGTGCTGGGTAGCGCCGTGATTGACTGAGAACTGCTGTGCTCGTATGATATATGCATTCTTGATCCTAGTGTTGATTTTGCTATGAATTCCCACGAAATTCGCGATACATATCTAAATTATTTCAAACAAAAAGGGCATGTCATCCTTCCTTCGGCTTCGCTTATCCCAGAGAATGATCCATCTACATTATTCACGGGATCTGGTATGCAGCCAATGGTTCCATATCTTTTAGGCGAAGCCCATCCCGAGGGTAAGCGTTTAGTCGACTCGCAAAAGTGTTTTCGGTCCCAGGATATCGAAGAAGTCGGGGATAACCGCCATACGACATTTTTCGAAATGCTCGGTAACTGGTCTTTAGGCGATTATTTTCGTGAGGAGCAGATTACCTGGATGTTCGACTTTCTGACGAATGAGATCGGCTTAGACCCGTCGCGCCTGTATATCACGGTGTTTCGTGGCAATGAAGCATTAGGTATTCCTAGAGACACGAAAGCCGTTGACGTCTGGAAGAAAAAATTCAAGGAAGCTGGCATTGATGCTGCGGACGTGGATTTTCCAGAACGCGATGGTATGCAGGACGGTAGGATTTTTTACTATGATGAGAAGAAAAACTGGTGGTCTCGCGTTGGTGCTCCCAGCAATATGCCCGCTGGCGAGCCTGGTGGTCCAGATACAGAAATGTTTTGGGATTTTGGAGCCCAACTCGGCCGGCATGAGCAATCCTCTTTTAAAGATTTGCCGTGCCACGTTAACTGCGATTGCGGTCGTTTCATGGAAATCGGTAACAATGTATTCATGGAATACGTAAAAACTGCTGCTGGATTTGAACTACTTCCCAATAAGAACGTTGATTTTGGCGGAGGTCTCGAACGCATCGTTGCCGCGCGTCTGGATAATCCAGACGTGTTCATGGGAGACCTGTTTGCTGGGCTTCGTTCACAAATTGAAAGCTTATCGGGAAAGTCCTACGCGAAGAATCCTGAAGAAACAAAGGCCTTTCGCGTGGTCATGGACCATATGCGTGCCGCGACGTTTTTAATTGCCGACGGCGCCACGCCATCCAACAAAGACCAGGGGTATTTCACTCGCCGTCTCATTCGACGTGCGGTGCGTTTTGCCAATCGTTTAGGGATTTCAGCAATGGTTTCGGTACAATTGGCTGAGGCTGTTGTTCAGACCTATGCCCAAGCCTATCCGGCACTTGTGCAGAGAAAATCCATGATCATTGATGAATTGCAGAAGGAAGAAGATAAGTTCCGCAAGACTTTACAAACTGGGCTT
>CAYHTI010000031.1:0-7258 GCA_964359515.1 uncultured Gammaproteobacteria bacterium
ATTAGAACCGTATTGTTGAAGAGTATAACATGATCCTCCGACTCATCCCCGCCAACGGCCAAAACCGTTTGAGCCGTTGCGAAAGATGTCACATTAAACCAAACTTCGTATGAATAGGTGTTTGACTGAAGATTTGTTGGCAAAGAAGCAATTACCGCTTCATCATTTACACCGTCGAAAACAATACATCCACCGATTTTGCAGCCAACATCCGTATATGCTGCGCCATTTTGAAGCGTCGCGGTGTGACCACTTCCGCTGAAATCTGTTTGGCTGGAGCCGCTATTAAACGGCAAATTTAATGCCATGTAATTACTGCCATTCACCGTCCACCTATACGCCCCGATATCCGGAGACAAGGCCGTCGTTTGGGATGTGACATCAGTGCCCAGCGCTATATTCGTTGTCCCGTTGTTCAAGGTCACGCCGGTTAAGGCAGCTGTCACTTGATCGCGCCGTGCAAAAACAAAATCAGCAATGGTTTGCTGATGGTTCGTTAGCACAATAAAAAGTGCTGCAAAGAAAATTGTAGCGACAATTAACGAAACAATGCGATTTTGTTTTGTCACACGGGCATTTACCTCATCTATATAGTGCTATTTTAGCACAGCATCCTTAACCCTGCTTTTGCGCTTATCCACAACAAAAAAGCGAGCTTGTTGTAAAGCCCACTTTTTTGTTGTTTTCAATTTTCTGTTAGCAGCACTTTCCTTCTCCGTCTTGGCAGCAGGCGTCACCGTGATCTTTGTACTCAGACGGTTTGAGACTCAATACCTTAAAGCCCTCGCCTTCCGGCAATTTCACGTAATCGATCAAACTTGGCTGCATCAATGCAAGCGACTGCTTATCGACAAACATGTCCACGCCGCCCCACTTCATCGTGAGATCGCCAGTTTCCGGTTTTTCGGCCAGATCGAGAAAATAATCTAATCCCGCCTCGGTCTTTGTCGCTTTCATTTTTAAACCCTGGCCTTGTTTGCCATCGGCTTCAGCGATGATCTTGAGCGTATCAATAGCACGCGGGCTCAATGTGATGCCCTCTGGGTTCAAAGGGTAATCAGGCTGCTTCGTAACGGTCAGATTGATGTCGGATAACATTTGTTCAATTGTCTCCTGGCTCATGCCATGCCCCATGGCCCCTTGTTCGATCGTCTCATACGGGTTAACCGCGCAGCCGACGCAATGCAAACCATACCCAAGCATAACTTCGGCTGAGTCAGGATATTTTTCTACGACGGTACCAATGGTCATGTCCAGACGGACCGGCTTTTCGACCGTTTTCGTTTTCATAAAATCAACTTAAAAACAAAAGAAAATATAGCAAAAGCTTGACAAAAAGTCAATCTTGATATAAGCAATAAGGCTGCCGAATAAGACATTCGGACGGCAGAAGGATGTGCATTGTGGCCAAGACCGATCCCACCAAGTTCTTCCCGGGCACGAGCCTCGTGGATCTGACCGAGGACACGCGCGCGGCGCTGGCGGCAAGGCTGTGCGACGAGATGAAGATCGTGACGCTCGAGACGTGCGGCGTCCTCCGCCTGACGGAGGACGACATGAAGTCGAAGCATGACCTGGCCATCGCGGCGCTCAGGACCGCTGGCAGGCTGCTCGCGGCCAACGACGTGATCAGCACCGCCCAGGTGGTTGAACTCGACGAGCTGACCAAGGCGCTGGAGGTGGCGCAGAGGCAGATCGCTGAGGCCAACGAGCGCATCAGGCGGCTGGAGACGGCGCCGAAGCCCGCGCCCACGGCCGTTCCCGCCAAGGCCTGAAACCAGACGCAGCAACATGACCAGGAGCAAGGCAGACCACGCGCGTCGGCCCAGCTCCTGGCGTTTTTATTTACCAAAACTTTCTTACTCCAACTCAATCTGCACGGCCTTTTCCATGCGGCGGCCGTCGGCAAGCAATTCTTCACGCGAATCGTTTGACATCATGAGGTCAATGACTTTTTTAAAGCCATGCTTGGACAAGCCAGTCTTTTGGCCGACCTTGGTCACAATTTCTAAAATACGCAGGGACTTGAGTTCGCGCACCTGCTTCAATCCCTTGATGGACTTAATAATCCCCGTCTGCTCGGCAAACAAATTAAAACAGAGCGAATACCGTTTACGCGTTTTTTTCATGACCGGGGATTCGCCCATACGCGTCAATAAATCATTGAGGCCGTGCGGAATGCCAAAGGCTTCTCGGGCCATGAAATCACGGTGCCCCCCCATACGCGCGTCGATTTCAAGGACTTTCCACTGGCTGTCATCGAGCCGAATGAATTCCATGTGCACCATACAGGCACGCAAGGAAAGCGCTTCGACGGCTTTGCGCCCTACGTCTTGCGCCTTGGCTTCTTCTTCGGCGGTTAAACGCGTCGGCGTGAGGAAGCGGTAGCCATAAAAATCGTCGATGCCGATATTTTGCCCGGTCTTGACGTGCACGGCGGGTAGGTGGCGGACCTGGCCAAGATTATCGACATACGAATCGATCGAATACATATCGCCCTCCATGAACTGCTCAACGATCACCTCCGGTTCAACCAAAGCGCCGGTCTGTTTATACACGCTGCGGATACCGCGGAATGTTTTACGCAGGGTACTTTGCAGCTCATCTTTGTGGTAACACACCGCCACCAAACGGCTCGCGGCCAAGCTCGCCGGTTTCACAATGCAAGGAAAACCGACTTTCGCCACGACCTTTTCAACATCGTCCTTTTTGGCCCCCTGCACGGCGGTAAACTTGGGCGTGATTTCGGGAAAATAACGACGAAATTTACGGCGCATAGCCAGCTTATTGCTGCACCATTCTATTGAATCGCTATTCGGCATGATCAGACGAGGGAACAAGGCGATCAAACGAGCGTACAGCGGCATGGAAAAAGCGGCGCGGCATGTTACGACCATGACCTCATCTTTAATGGGCATCAAAACGGTCTCGGCGGCGGCTACTTTTTTTGCGTCAACACGGAAAATAAAATCACACTGCGATTCCAGCTCGGGGTGTTTCAACTCGGCTTTCTTGTCCATTAAAAAAGCCACCCGGAGCTTGCGTTCTAAATGTTTTTCCAAATCTCGGAAGGCGCGCAGGCTATCTTCCGTGCAAGGGCCGACGAACAAGACAATATTATTTTTCGATACGGACATAAGAAAAAAACAAGATCGGGTATGAGCCGATTATATGGCGAAAGTATAACACCTCCGGAACGCCTGTCTAGCAATTTTCATAAAGCCTGTCAATCTGGCTGCTACTTATTTATTTCGAATTCCCTCTTGGTCAGTGCAAAAGCAGTTATGCACATTGACGGCCTCCACGCCCTTTGTTAGCATGGGCTCATCAGATGATTTCGGAAATAAACATCAATGCTTGTACCGCTCCCTTCGGGGGGCGGTTTTAGTTTGCCCCCTTCGACCTAACTTGTTTTTTGCTCTTTGCTTTATGTTCAATGTCTTTCTCGTATTTTGGGTTCAATTCCTGCGGCTTGTTGCCTAGCACGGCCTGGTACAAAGGACCGTACACATCGTCTTTGATATCAACTTGGATTTCCTCCCTACCGACCTTGTCATCGGTAAACTGTAGCTGCGCCCCGGTAATCAGGGCAATGGGCTGCTGCTCATCGCCTTCGCCCATCGTGAATACGGCGGCAGCCGCTAAGGGATCGGCCGTATTAGCGATGCTGACCTCAAGGATACGGCCAAAAATATCCGGTTTTCCCACATAACGTTTGATGGCGCGGAAACCCGCGTAGGCGATGGCCATGCCGACACTTCCCCGCCGCATGACGGTTGTCCTGCTGTCGGTGATAACAATGGCCAACTGTTGCACGCCCCACTTTTTTTTCATCTCATCGCGCAACTGGCGAGCCGTAGCATACGAGTCTTTCGGTAACAGGATCAGCTTGCCGTCTGCGTTTGACTCATCCACGCCTGCGCTGGACATGACCATGCCGTCGCGCAACGTCATAATCGTATAAGGCGTATGCACGGCCGCTTCGCATTCCTGCATGATAATTCGCTCGCGGTCTTCGGGTGTCTTTATTTCGACCACTCTGTTTTCGGCCAATGAAACAATTTTTGAAGTCACGACCAACACAGATCCCTCTTTGACGGAAGGCACATGCTCGTAAATAAAATCGACCAGGTTTTCTCCCTGGCGGAAAATGCGCGTTTTGATGGGCATGACGTCCATACAATCGGTGGAACTAGGTCACGATGAGGTTATAGGCCCAAGCGAAAAAAGCACCAAACAGGCCTCCCGTTAAAAAACCCCAGACCAAGGAGAGGAAAAAACCAGCTGGTGTCGGCGCAAAACCTACAAACAAGGTGGCAAGCAGCTGCTGCAGCGGGGCGCCGATTTGAAGCGCAGATAATACCGCGCATAAGCCAAAAAAGACCGCCAGGGTCAGTCCCGCCGCAATAGAAGCTGCCCGCACGGACAGCGTCTGTAATTTAGTCTCATTCATATACCAGGAGCATACAGATCCTGTTTGCTCCTGTCGAGCTAGAGCGGCTTTACATTGATCAACCGGTGCCGGACAATTGGACGATAATTGCTGTCGATTTGCCAAGGGGCCACATACTCGCTTTTAACACCCACGATCGTCGGTACCTGCACCATCTCTACGAAACGCGGAATCTCAAAAACCTCGACTTCCGTATCAGCTAAGTACTCGTCCATAAAAGCACGCCACAGGGGAGCCGCAGCCATGGCTCCCGCCGATCCGGGCCGCAAGGGCTGGTTGTCATCATTGCCGACCCAGACGCCGACGGCCACGCTGGGGGTATAACCGACCGTCCAAGCGTCGCGATACGATTGAGTCGTGCCGGTCTTGGCCGCGACGGGTCGGTCAGCAAAAGAGAGCGGGCCACGCGTTCCAAATATGGGTGCTCGAGCCTGGTTATCGCTAAGGATCGAGCTGATTTGAAAAGCCGTTTCAGCGCGGAATACCTGCTGGGGCAAGGGTGTACGCCAATCAAGCACCCGACCGTCACGCGTCGTGATTTCCAAAATGGATTGAGGCCGGACGGAAAGCCCATGGTTTGCAAATGCTGAATAGGCCCCCACCAATTCGACCAGTCGCACCTCAGCTCCCCCAAGTACCAAGGACGGGCCAAATCGCTTCCGGTCGCCAAGCGTTGTCAGCCCCAAGTCTTCGGCCGTGTCGATCACCTCGTCGATGCCCACCATGGTGAGTGCCTGCACGGCCGGAATATTGAGTGACTGGCTTAAGGCAGAACGAACAGTCACCGGACCGCGGTATTTTCCGTCATAATCCTGCGGGATATACGGCGTATCTGCCGTTCCAAAATTTTTCAGGACATCCATCAATATCGTTGCTGGCGTCACGGTCTTCTGGTCCAGCAGCGTCGCGTAGACCAGCGGTTTGAAGGCGCTGCCCGGCTGGCGCAAAGCCGTGGTCATATTAAAATTTCCAGCCGCAGCGTCAAAATAGCTCCGGTTGCCGACCATGGCAATAATTTCGCCCGAACGAGGATCCATGGCCACGAGCCCGGCGCTGTTTGCCCAATTACGGTCCATGGCTTTGCCTTGTTCATCGACCAGTCGCTCAGCTACTTCTTGCCAATGCCAATCGAGCGTGGTACGGATTGACAGGCCTTGGCGTTCAAGCACCTCCCGGCCATACGAGGCTTCCAATTGCTGCTTGAGGTCGAGCACAAAATGCGGCGCCTTGATCGGCATTTGGGGTTTTGCCAAACGCAACGTCTCGCTCAACGCATTGGCATAGGTCGCGTCATCGATATCGCCGCGCTGATGCATTTGCTCCAGGATGTAATCACGCCGGGCCATAAGCTCATCGGTATGCTGGCCAAAAGGCGACAAGTATGACGGGTGCTTCGGCAAACTCGCCAGGATGGCCGCTTCTCCTACCGTGATATCTTTTACCGATTTGTTGAAATACCAGCGGCTCGCGGCTTCGACGCCATACACATTGGAACCATACGGTATGGTGTTGAGGTACAAATGGATGATGTCGTGTTTCGATAAACGCGCGTCGACAGCAACGCTTAACAAAATTTCCTCTATCTTGTCCGTGTAACTGCTGGAACGGCCAAGAACCGTATTTTTCACTAATTGCTGGCCAAGAGTCGACCCTCCTTGGCGGTTGCCATTATCCGCCTGCCAGTTATTCCAAAAAGCTCGGGCAATGCCGACCGGGTCAAACCCGGCATGCCAAAAAAAGTGGCGGTCTTCCGCGACCAAGGTGGCTTTGCGCAAAACTTCAGGAATATCGCTATCGGGAACGGGTATACGGCGCACTTCCCCGACAAATTCATATAAAAGGATGCCGTTTCGGTCGAAAACTTGCGAAGAAACAGGGAAATTCGTAATGGCATCGACGCGCTCGTCATAGGCCAATTCAACGGCAAACAAGGCTAATCGCAGTGCGGACAACAAAAAAAGCGAAGCCAAAAAGAATTGCTGGCTTCGCTTTCTCTGGACGCATGATGCGGGCATATGCGAACAGGAGCATTTCCCGGCACTGATCCCGGGACATCCCCCCTACTTGCGAGACGTTAGACTGAGAGAACGCCTCGTGTGCAACATAACACGGTTACGCTCGGCGTCAACTGTGAATAAGTCAAAAAAATGCGCACTGCGTTCAACAGTGCGCCGCCAAGCTGCCCGATCGTGGCGACAAGTCAATTGAAATAATCCTTAAGCGCCTGTTCGCGCAAGATGACGAGCTCTTTTTTCATGTCGATATACGCAACAGCGAAAGCACCGACCAATAAGATAAAAAGTATGATAAGCCAGCCATTCACGTCTAAAATTTTTCCGTCCGCATTTTTTTGCATATGCGCATTAGATGATGCTTACGGCCAAAGTATACCATATGAACGGAATTTAACGCATGGGGCATTATTCCCCAACCAAATAAAGCCGGCTCCTACGCCTGCGCAGCATGCCGTCTTTTTCTAAACGAGCAATGATTTGGTTTAACCACGCTTCATCGCGCCCGATATCATAGGTCGCGTCGATGCCCGGCCCCGCTAGTGAGCAAGCAAGCCCCGATCTGCTGCGGCGAACCAAAGACAAGATCCTTCCCCGATAAATACGGTCCGGATAGCATTTTCCGTTATGCAGCCGCTCTTTACCTTTCTCTTGAGAGCGCTTAGGTATGCGCACGCGCCCCGAAAGAAATTTAGGGGCAGCCCGGCACTGGTTGAGCAATGGGCAGGAGCGGCAGTCAGGAACCTTGCGGCAAACCGCGGTTGCGATGTCAAACAGCGCTTGCGGCACATCG
>CAYHTI010000032.1:0-7250 GCA_964359515.1 uncultured Gammaproteobacteria bacterium
CTTAGATGTGCTAAATCGCGTTGTGGAGAAGGGGAATACCGTCGTGGTGATTGAGCACAATCTTGATGTTGTCAAAACAGCAGACTATCTCATTGACCTCGGCCCCGAAGGCGGCGATGGTGGCGGACAAGTCATTGCAGCGGGCACACCAGAAGAAATCATTAAGGAAAAGCGCTCCTTTACCGGGATGTACTTAAAGCGCGTCCTCAAACCGAATCGCACCGTATGACCGAGTCCCTAAAACAAAAAATCCGGTCTTTGCCATTACAACCCGGCGTTTATTTGTACAAAGACGCTAAAGGCAAGATCATTTACGTCGGCAAAGCAAAGGCGCTCAAAAAGCGGGTGTCTTCGTATTTCAGCAAAACGCATGAGGATAAGACCGTTCTCCTTGTGCGAGATATCCATGACTTCGACTTTTTTGTAACCGATACCGAGGTGGAAGCATTGATCCTTGAAGCGCGCTTAATCCGCCAGCACCGGCCGATGTATAATATCGACCTCAAAGACGGCACGCGTTATGCCTATTTAAAGCTTACGAATGAGCCATTTCCGAGGTTGCTGACCGTACGCAAGCGCGACAAAGACGGCGCCAAGTATTTTGGCCCGTTCACGGACGGCACGGCGCGTGAAAATTCAGCGCGCTTACTCCGGTCCATCTTTAAAATCCGTACTTGCGGAGCAAAACTGCCAAATAGGGCTTGTTTACAGTTTTATATCGGCAATTGCCATGCTCCTTGCATCAAAAATATTTCTGAGGAGGATTATAGAAAAAACATTCAGGCCTCGGCTGCTGTTTTAGCAGGCCAAAGCAAGCGTGTAACGCGTCAACTTGAGCAAGAAATGCGCGCGATGGCCGAGCGCAAGGCTTATGAACAGGCAAAAATTCGGCGCGACCAGATGCATGCCCTGCAAAAATTCTCGCAGAGGCAAAAGATCTCCATGTACCGTACCTATAATGAAGATGTGCTCCACTTCCTTGATACGGGCGATAAAACCTATATCCAGCTCTTTCGGGTGGAAAAGGGACAGGTTTCTGGCAAGCAGGAGTTTGCGTTTGATAGCCAGCCCGATGTTGTCGGTTCTTTCATTCGTCAATACTACGCGACGAACGAAATACCGGACATCTTGATATTGCCGACCCGCTTACCGGAACACGAGCTTATTGAGCAATATCTGACTAAATTAAAAGGGAAGCCGGTGCGCATGCAAATCCCTAAAGTCGGCCAGAAAAAGAAATTGCTTGAAATGGTTTACAAAAACGTCCTCTACGCAACGGATCAGGATGACCAGTCTTTAGTACATTTGCGCGACGCGCTCAACCTTACCGGCGTGCCTTATATCATCGAATGTTTTGACATATCCACGATCTTGGGCGAACATACGGTCGCGTCCATGGTACAATTTCGCGGTGGCGTGCCGGATAAAAATAACTACCGACGCTTTAAAATCAAGACTGTCTCCGGCCAAGACGATTTTGCGGCCATGGCCGAGGTTGTTAGGCGGCGCTATAGCCGGCTGATCAGCGAAAAAAAGGATTTGCCCAGTTTGATCGTCATTGATGGCGGTCGAGGCCAGCTGAATGCAGCCTGGAATGCCCTCAAGGAGCTTGAGCTTCAAATCCCGATCATCGGCCTGGCAAAACGCGAAGAAGAAATCTACCGTATTGAGGCTCTCGATCCGCTAAAACTGCCTCGCTCCCATAAGGGACTGCAGCTTTTACAACGCATGCGCGATGAAGCGCATCGTTTCGCCATTACCTACCACCGCCTCTTGCGAGGGAAGGGGATGGTTCGCCCTAAGTCTTAATGTGTAACTTATGAAACAGGCTTCTGCTATAAGTGTCGCTTTGTTTGCCATTGCCTTGCTTGGCGCCGGCTGCGCACCAACGGACACATCGCGACAATCGACCAATTCTTATTCGACAACGGAACCGGCAACACCACAGCCGACCGTGACGCCAACACCCATTTCTATGAGCGACCAAACAAGTAAGGAAGGCCCAATTGTAACAATGAAAACAAGCAAAGGCGATATCCGCATCCAACTTTTTGCTAAAGCCGCCCCTAAAACAGTCGAGAATTTTGTTACACTCGCGAATAAGGATTTCTACGACAGCATTGTCTTCCATCGAGTCATTAAAGATTTCATGATCCAGGGTGGCGACCCGCTGACCAAGACCGACCCGACCAATAAGGCACGCCATGGAACGGGGGGCCCAGGTTATACATTCGAAGATGAAATTAACGGACATAAGCTGGTACGCGGTGTTTTTGCCATGGCCAATGCGGGCCCAGATACGAATGGCAGCCAATTTTTTCTGATCACCGCTGAATCAACACCCTGGCTTGATGGGCGTCATACCGCCTTCGGAGAAGTGATTGATGGCATGGACATTGTCGATGCTATCTCAGCGACCAAGACCGTCGCCGATCGGCCGGTGGAGGACATAAAAATCATCGATATCGTTGTAGAAGAATAGTCACGACACAAGGAACGGGCCAATCAAGGCCCGTTCTTTTGATTGACAAAGCAAACCCAAAGATGGCTTGATTTGCAGGCTTTATCATGCTAAGCTCTTGGCATCAATCAGCCGCATTGTTTGATCGATTTTATATTGAAAAATCAAGGGTTTTATGATGACAACCCAGCAACAGCCCGCGCTTGACACTCCGGCAGTTGAACAACATCCGGTCGTTGAGCATGTTGTTGAAACCGCACGCAGCGTTGGGTCTGAACGCACAAATATTGTCTTTGCCACCATTGCGTCCTATATCTGCTCGGTGGGCATTGGTGCGGCTATTGCTTATCTCTTTTACAAGCTTTTTGCCCCCGACCCTAATGCGGTCGCCCCAACCGATGACCGTCTCCTGCAAGTTGGCATTGGCGTATCCGTCCTAACTTCGTTTGTCCTTGGCTTATTGTTCCCGCTTTTATTCGCAAGAAACCGTCGCGTGCTCGCCGTACTCCTGACGATTATTTTACAATTTGTCACTCTCGTGGTGCTCCTCTTTATTGGATTATCGCAGTTACCAACAACGGAAATCGCCCGGACCTTTGTTTCCTAAGCGCATGCGCCTTGACCCGCTCCAACAATACCGACTCCTTGAGATGCTTCCCGGGCTCGCGATTTGGCTCACATACCTCCTCTTCGGGGTCTTGAGTTTTACAAAACCACTCTGGGTGATTGCTTTTGTCTTGGTGTTTGCTATTTACTGGCTCCTGCGTGTGGTCTATTTTGTCGTTTTCATAGTCATCGGCTGGCGTCGCTACCGGCACGCTATTTCAACGGATTGGCTCACGGCTGCCAAGGCTTTGCCGAACTATGAAAACCTCTACCACCTGATCGTTTTGCCGACCTACAACGAACCTTTTGAGGTGTTGGAAACATCATTTGAATCGTATAAAAACGCGGAAGTTGATCTGCAAAAAGTCATTATCGTCTTGAGCGGTGAAGCGCGAGCCGAAGATAATTTCAAGCGCGTCTCTGAAAAAATTCGCGAGCGGTACGGAAACGTATTCGGCCACCTTGAAATCACCATGCACCCCGACGGCATACCGGGCGAGATGAAAGGAAAGGGTGCAAATGCCCATTGGGCCGGCCATATTGCCAAGGAGTTGGTAGACCGCAAAGGTATCGCTTACAAAGATGTTGTTGTCTCCTATTTTGATGTCGATACCGTCGTGCATCGACAATATTTTGCGGCGCTCTCACATTTGTACCTAAAACATCCGAATCCGACACGAACAGCCTATCAGCCAGTTGTCTTGTATAACAATAATATCTGGCAGGCGCCGCTGGTCACCCGCGTGGCCGCTTTCGGTACCACGTTTTGGCTCATGACGGATCTGGCTCGCCCGGACCGTTTATTCACGTTCTCCTCGCACGCCATGAGCTTGCAGGCGCTTGTTGATGTCGGTTTTTGGCAGCGCGATATCGTCACGGATGACTCTCGCATTTTTTTACAGTGCTTTATCCATTATCGCGGCGATTTTTCCGTTACGCCCATGTACGTCCCGCTTTCGATGGACACTGTACAAGCAGATACCTACTGGCGCTCATTCAAAAATCTCTACAAACAGCAGCGACGTTGGGCTTACGGTTCCGAGCACCTTCCTTATATGATTTGGCATTTTTTCAAGCGAGACCATGGCATTCCGTTTGCCAAGAAGATCAAATATATTTGGAACCTGGGCGAGGGAATGTATGCTTGGGCGACAACGCCTATGATATTGCTGGTTCTCGGTCGCCTGCCTTTTTGGGCAGCATCGGATGAACTAAGCGAATTGGCTTTTGTGCAATCAAGCCCGATCGTTTTACAATATCTGCTGTCTTTAAGCATGGTTGGTATCATGATTTCTGCTTTATTCAGTCTCTTGTTGCTGCCGCCGCGGCCCAAGGACCAGCCGCGCTACCGCTTTCTTGTGATGCTGGTACAATGGCTTTTCTTGCCCGTCACCTTATTTATCTGGGGAGCATTGCCAGCCACTGAAGCGCAAACACGGCTGATGCTCGGCAAATACCTCGGCTTTTGGGTAACAGAAAAAGTTCGAAAATAACATTATGACACGACCGCTAACTATCAGCATCGTCACCTATAACGGCGCCGGCAAAATAACCAAGTGCCTACAATCACTGCATGCCCAGACGTATGAGGACTTTGATGTGGTGGTGGTTGATAATGCCTCAACCGATGGCACCGTCGCGGAAGTGACCTCGGTCGCTCCCGAAGCACAGCTGATCCAGCTCGACAGCAATACGGGGTTTGGAGCCGGGCATAATGTGGCGATACGCGTGACAAAGAGCCCTTTTATACTCGTATTAAACCAAGATGTCGTTTTGCACGAACAAGCTTTGCAAGAAATGATGGTCGCCGCCAATGCACATGATGAAGCCGGAGTTGTTGGGCCATGTCTCTATCGAGGAGAAGGCGCAAAGCCGGAAGAAGTCATCGATACTGTCGGCCTGCGCAAATCTTTTTTCTATCAAGTCACTGACCGCGGAGCAGGGAAGGAACCAACACGCAAGCTTCTACAGGCTGGCTACCTTTGGGGCGTAAGCGGAGCCTGCATGCTTTTGCGCCGAACAGCTATTGAATCTATTGCCTATAGGAACGCCGACGGCATCGCTGAATACTTCGATGAATCTTTTTTCATGTACAAAGAAGATCTTGATTTATGCGCGCGACTTAATCGAAAGGGCTGGCGCTCTTGGTTCGCCCCCTCGGCGGTGGGCTGGCACACTCGTACAGGTTTTGCAGCTGCAAGCATCGCGGAAACAGCACAACATCGCCGAGGATTGCCCCGTTATATCAAAGAGTATTCCTATCGCAATCATTGGTTATTTTTGCTTAAAAATGCACCCATCCTTCTTTTGCCCTTTATTTTTGTGTACGAGACATTGAAATTTCTCTACCTCATGATTTTTGAAACAAAAACACTGCGCGTGCTCCCGCAAATCCTCCGTTCTCTGCCATTGATGCTACGACGCCGCTATGCAAACTCCCGTTGATTTATCGATCGTCATTCTTAACTATAAAATGGACGGTCTGGTGAAAAATTGCCTCAAAAGTATTTTTTCACATACATACACATCAACTATTGAGGTAATCGTCGTAGACAATGGATCTGGCGATTCCTGTGAAAGCATGGTCCGCGAGCATTTTCCCCAAGTCCAATTTATTCAGGCGGGAAAAAATCTCGGCCATGCGAAAGGGAATAACCTTGGCATCAATATCAGCCGCGGCAAGTATGTCATGATTCTGAATCCAGATACGGTCTTTTTAGATCCGGCATTTGACCAGCTGGTCGAGCAAATGGACGGCGATGAGCGCGTAGGGATGGCGACGATTCAACTGCGCAATCCTGACGGCACACTTCAACCTGGCGCCTGGCAGTTTCACAAACTTTTTACGCCTTTGTTCCAGCGCTTCCCGTTTTTACAAAAAACCGAGCGCGGTCGGCGGCATATCCATGCTTTTGAATTAGGGAATTGGGACAGGAAAAGCAGCGAACTCGTCGACTGGGTGCAGGGTTCCTGCCTAACCGTTCGGCGTGCTACCATGGATGATATCGGCCAGCTTGACGAGCGTTTTTTCCTTTATTTCACGGATGTTGACTGGTGTCGCCGTGCCTGGCAAGCTGACTGGCACGTCCGCTATTTTTGCGAGCCAGCTGTTATCCACTACTATCACAGGGAATCGGCCGACCAGTTCGGCTGGCGTAGCCTTTTCCATAGGATTACGCGCATCCATATTACGGACTGGATCCGCTATTTACGGAAATACCGCGGGACGCCAAATCCGAAACGTTCATGAAGCACACTCTCCGCGCATTGCTTGTAGCCTTCTTGATTGCCGCCCTTATTTACGGGGTAGGCAGCGTTCTCGCATTCGGCCAAAGTCTCCGCCTGGCCTTCCAGGCCAAAACGGAAGTAACGCGCCTTAGTACGGAACTACAAGAACGCCGTGTTGATACTGTATCAGTCCGCCTCCCCGTAATAGCCGACCGGTTAGAGCGCGCCCAAGCCTGGCAAAGGCCATCTGGGTGGTTAACGCTTATTCCCTATATCGGCAAGCACTACCGTACCTACCGTGACGCCTTAGCCTCGGGCATACAGTTATCTGAGGCCGCGAACCGTTTTTTTCTCGTCCTATCAGACGGGAAGCGGATTTCAACGATCAAGGACATTGATTTTAGCAAGGCCGGTTTTGCGTATTTAAGCGTGCAAGCGGAAATCGAGGCCGCGCTTGCCGCTTTGCTGCAAACAACGGCCGACGCGGAAAATCTCCCAGTTTCATTGCTGCCTGAATCCGTCGCTCAAGACGTGAAGCAGCTGCAGGCTGCTTCCATACAGTTAACGGCATTTCTGGAACCATTTTTGCCTCTTCTCAAGGACATTCCCACCTTGTTAGGAAAAGATGAGCCGCAAGATATCCTTATCCTCTTGCAAAATCCTCATGAATTGCGGCCGACGGGTGGCTTCATCGGCACCTATGGCCGCATGACGATTGATCGCGGCTCAGTGACGCAATTCTATACAGACGATATTTATCGCGTTGACGCCAAGCTTGTTGGCCGTGAGAAAGATATTGCGCCTGAACCCCTTCATTATTTCGCTAATCTCAAGTATTGGTACGTACGCGACGCGAACTGGTCACCTGATTTTCCCACCTCAGCGCGCGACATTTTGCGTTTGTACGAATACGCGACCGGTGAAGAGGGAATTGACACTGTTCTCGCTATAACTC
>CAYHTI010000033.1:0-7244 GCA_964359515.1 uncultured Gammaproteobacteria bacterium
ACTAGCAAAGGGACGCTCACTATGACAGGCACAAAGGTGCCCCCACGGCGCGTTAGCGAATGGGGGCTGCGGGCTCGACGGCGCGGCTCACGTTTTTGTAACAGGGATCCGCACGCTGCGAACGCAATGATCAGCGGCGAAAAAAGCAGGATCGCCGCAAGGACCAAGACCAGGCCCGGACTGAAATGGACCTCGGCCGTCTCGGTACTTTCAGGCTTGTTCATGAGAACCTCCTAGGCGGGACTATATCGAAGCTATGGGGCTTAGGCAACCCTGACTATTTCTTGGTTTGGTCATCCTTTGGATACCGCTTTCTCCCGTAAATATTGTACTGCCACAACATGAAAACCACATAAGCAAAGAAGATGGCCGCCACCAAGTAAAAGAGGTTTTGCATCGATGGCGTATTCCATGCGCTGGGTGGATCTGGATATCTTAAAATTTTTGCCCAGCCAAACACGATTACCCCCAGACCATATAGGATGAGAGAATGGATCACCAAACTTATTCGTTTATTCATATGAACGGGTTTTACTGCTGATATATAAAACTGTCCAAATATGCTATAATGCCGTTGCGCCATTCCTAATGGGCGTATTTTTTATGGCTGAATTTTATATTTACGACAAAGCGCGAGCCTTAAATAAGGCTATTTCCTATCTGCTTCGTACAAAGCAGATAGACCATTATAAGGGAGATCAGATATTACGTGCGTCCAATAGTTTGGTACTGACCATCGCAGAAGGCAATGGCCGATTTACAAGTAAGGACAGAATGCACTACTTCATTATCTCACGAGGATCTGCGCAAGAGCTTCGCGCCTGCATAGATCTATTGGAAGATGAGGCATTCATGACTCCCGATGAGGCAAGGCCTTATCGAGATAAGATCACGGAGCTGATAAAAATGCTTACTCAGTTGATCCTTAACCTGCATGAAAAACATAAACCGTAGAAAACAGATCTAGATCTAGAGTCAAGATCTAGATCTCTCCACCAAAAAAACAGCCCGAGGGCTGTTTTTTTGGTGGAGATGGAGGGAGTTGAACCCTCGTGTGGAAGGAGTCGTGGTTTCTACTATACAAACTTAGCCCCTATTGATTTTTCGTCCTGGAGATAAAATAGCGGCAAAACAATCCAGGCTTATCGTATCTTATTCTTGACCATACCGTGAACGAAGCCGGCATGATCCAGCCCTATGTATGGCACCGGTAATTGGACTATAAGGCGTCGTCCGACCGATGAGCTAGCTTATATTAAGCTAAAGCTGGAACCGCGGAGAAAGAGCGGAAGGCCGAAGCCAAAGCGCTCTTGGCGCGGGCAAATGTATTGGCACTTGCGAATTGAAACGCAGGATTTACGAGGTCGCGTTTCAGCCTCGGTTTGAGTAGTGAACCGTCATCCTCCCATCGATGCCCGTCATCCCCTCGCTAGTGTTTTTCGGAAAACATCAGTGAGCGAATAGCGAGGCGTTTGCTACTGGATCAATCCAAACGCTGATAAGGCAAGGAGAACCAACCCAAGGAAAGCAAACCAGCATCCGAAAATAACTTTGTACCATCGCGGGGCAATTTTCATACCACGCCAAGGCCAGTTCGGGAAAATCGCCATCAATGCGCCAAGGACAATGAATCCAATGCTAATGATTTCCATATTTAGTTACACCGCGTACTTACGGCGGAGATCGCGTTTGACGTCGCGACGTTTAATGTCATCGCGTTTGTCGAACTTCTTTTTACCACGGCCAATGCCAAATTCCAATTTTACGCGATTACGTTTGGTATAGACGCGCAAAGGCACCAGCGTCAGACCAAGTTCCTGTTTTTTGCCAATGAGATGATTGATCTCGCGTTTATGCAAAAGCAGTTGGCGCGTGCGCGTCGGATTGTAGGAAGGCAGTGGCCCGGCCTTGGGGTAGGCACCAATATGCATATTGATCACTGAAGCCTGACCATTGGCGATGCTGACATAGGCCCCCTTCAATTGAACATTACCTGCTTTGGCTGATTTAACTTCCTGCCCAGCCAATGACAAGCCTGCCTCGTATTTTTGGAGGATTTCATAATCAAAATTGGCGCGTTTATTGATCGCTAGAACAGGCATAAAATCAGGTTAAATCCTACCATTTTATACCATTTTTGTCAATCAAAGACGTTCCACTCTAATATCTCTTACTGTCAAGATTGAGAGCATGAAGCGTCCACGGCCTCAAGTGTCATATTGAACATGACAATCCTAGAAGACGTGTTGTAATTATGGCTAATATTAAACAAAAACACGTTTTGAAATATTTCTTTTCCTTGTTGATAACATGTGACAGACCTTAAATTGCCAACCTTTAAGGGGATTGAAATGCCCCTCAGCGGGGGGTAGGATACCCTTGGTTAACAATTAATAGGAACCAAAAATCCTATGTTCGACGAACAAAAGAAGCACGCTTTCATTGGCGACGAAAAGAAGCCGAAAATGCTTGGTGATGAAAAGAAGCACCCGATGATCGCTGAAGAAAAAAAGAAATAAGATCGTCATCTTGTTATCTTCAAAAGCGGGGCCATAAGGCCCCGCTTTCGTTTTGTTGTCGAGAATCACGGTGTAAAGTTAACTTGACATCTCCCTCATCAAAAAAATATAATACCCTTGCTTATGGATGAACACGTCAACAATTCGGTGCCGAAATTAAGGCAGAAAGCTGAGGCCACGCAACAAGAGCTGGCCGATGCCGTTGGCGTGACGCGTCAGACGATTTCGCCGTGGAAAAGGGGAACTATACTCCCTCGGTCGCCTTGGCTATTAAAATCGCTCGATTTTTTAAAAAACGCGTTGAAGACGTTTTTACTATCTCCTATGAATGATCGCCTGCAGGAAATTGGAGTCGCGCTGATTTTGCTGATTCTGGTGTTGTTTGCCTACAACCCCTTTCATTTGTGGATGCCGCCAGCGGTGGTAATGATGATGGCAACCGCACTGGTTGTGGTTTTTGGTTTATTTGTCGCCCTTGTCTGGCGTGAAAAAATTCATGATGAGCGTGAGCATTTACACCGTTTGCTGGCCGCGCGTTTGGGATTTATCAGCGGCATTGCCGTATTGGTCGGCGCGATTGTGATCCAAACCTGGCAACATGATGTGGATGGCTGGCTCCCGTTGGCATTTACCGTCATGGTCCTTACCAAAATTGCCGGCTATGCCTATAGCAGGCGTTATCATTAAATTTAATCATTGATATTTTTTTTATGAACCAGAAGGGAATTTCAAGCGCAGTCGTTATTGCCATCGTTGCCGCCTTACTTATTGTCGGCGGAGGGGTTTATTACGCGGTTAAGCAAATGCCGGCTGTGGAGGACAATAATGCGGCCATGATGCCAAAAGAGGATGCGGAAATCATGGTAAAGCCTGAGGAAACGATGATGAAAGATGAGACCAAGGGCGAAGCGATGATGGAAAAACCAGCAGAGGAGGCTGCGATGCAAAAACCCGCGGGCGAAACCATGATGAAAGACGAACCTAAAATGATGGCGACGTCCGGCACCTATCAGGCGTATAGCGCGGACAAGCTCGCTCTGGCGTCCGATGGACATGTCTTATTATTTTTTCACGCTGAGTGGTGCCAAACCTGCCGCACGATTGAATCAGAAATCAAGGCCAGCCCAACCGCGCTTCCAGCCGGTGTCCATATTTTGAAAGTTGATTATGACAATGCCACGGACTTGCGCCAAAAGTATGGCGTAACCGTGCAACATACATTCGTTGAAGTTGATGCGCAAGGAAAACTGATCCAAAAATGGAGTGATACCAGCACGTTGGCAGGCGCGCTTGGCAAAATCTAGCTATGGCCTTGCTTGTCATTTCCTTTCTCGCGGGAGCGCTGACCGTACTCGCGCCCTGTATTCTCCCTCTGCTCCCCGTTGTCATCGGCGGGGCGGCAGCGGGCGTGCGCCGCCGAACGGCGCCGTTTTGGATTATCGGTTCGCTCGCGCTATCCATTATTTTGTTCACGTATTTATTGAAAGCAAGCACGGCTTTGCTCACGATTCCACCGGCCTTTTGGACGTATTTTTCAGGCGGCATTTTGTTTTTTTTCGGTCTTACCCTGTTGTTTCCTGCTTTATGGGAAAAAATTCCGGGGATCAACCGACTTTCGGCAAAATCCAATATCATGTTGGGACAGGGGGCTCAGCGCCGCAGTATCTGGGGTGATGTCATAGTCGGCGCGTCTTTGGGGCCGATTTTTTCCACCTGTAGTCCGACCTATTTCGTAATTTTAGCCAATGTGTTGCCGGAAAGTTTCGCGCGCGGGACGATCTATTTACTTTCCTACGTGCTTGGTTTGTCCTTGGTGCTGCTGGCGATTGCGTTTTTAGGACAGCGCTTGGCCGGACGGTTGGGTAAGGCGGCTGATCCGCATGGCTGGCTCAAGCGCGGGTTGGGCGTGTTGTTTGTGATCCTTGGCGCTTTGATCGCCTTGGGATATGAGAAAAAGCTGGAGGTGGCGATTTTGGATGCCGGGTATTTTGATGTGACGAAAATTGAGCAACGCTTGCTCAAGAGCGCGGAGACGGCGTCTGAAACGGATAAGAAAAAGGTGTCTGGCGCGCCACGGTATCAAGAAATCACCTCGCCTTCCGGTTTCATTAACACCGACGCTATACGCATCGGCGATTTGATCGGCAAGAAGGTGGTGCTCGTTGATATTTGGACCTATAGCTGCATTAATTGTCAGCGCACCTTGCCTTATCTCAATGCTTGGTATGACAAATATCGCGATCAGGGCCTAGAAATTATTGGCGTGCATTCTCCCGAGTTTGCTTTTGAGCGTGACATTAATAATGTGCGTAAAGCGGTCGAGACTTACGGCATCAAGTATCCCGTTGTTCTCGATAATGACTTTGGTACATGGCGAGCCTATGGCAACCAATATTGGCCGCGTAAATATTTGATCGATATCAATGGCGACATTGTCTACGATCATGCCGGTGAAGGCGCCTATGACGAAACCGAGCAAAAGATTCAGGAATTGTTACAGGAGCGCAAAGCCGTTTTAGGGATGAACGAGGTGATCAGCACCGATATGACGCGTCCTGCTGACGCCGTGGGTGTGGATTTTGTAAGGATTGCGAGTCCGGAAACCTATTTTGGGTCGGCTCGAAACAATTTGTACAGCAACCGCCTACAAAAGTTGACCGGCAAGCAGACGTTAACCTTGCCGCAAGCCGAAGAGCTCAAGGCAAACCAGTTGTACTTGGTGGGGGATTGGGATATCAGCGAAGAATACTCGCAAAGTTTAACTGCTGGAGCGACCGTGGTGTATCGATACAATGCCAAGAGCGTGTATATGGTTGCCGAGGCCGATCAGGAAGTTAACGTGCGCGTGAAAAAAGATGGCGTGCTTGTGCGCACCGTGATGGTGAAAGATAGTACACTCTATACGCTGATCGAAGACAACGAGTATGGCGCGCATGAGATGGTGCTGGAGATTATGTCGCCTGGTTTACGCGCGTACACGTTTACGTTTGGGTAATGGCCTGTGACAGTTTAGTATCACATTTTATTTTTTTATCCCCCACTATGGACGACAAAAAGAAAATGCCCGCTGGTGAGTGCTCAGGCGCTGCTGGTTGCGGCGGCAGCAAGTAAACCAAAAGAGGCCTGACCGGCCTCTTTTCATATCTGGCGGACCTGCTTATACTATCCGCATATGATGGATAAAAAACCAACCCTCGCTGAGGTCGACCAATTCCCCCTCCCCGAAATGCTTGTGCCCCGCGTGGCTAAGGAGCACGGCTACTCGATCAAGGACGCGGCAAGCTTGGTCAAAGAAGCGAAGCGCATGTTGTACCTAAGTGTGGTCACTGACAAGGCAATCTCGCCATCCCAGGACGTGGACATGGCTTGGCATGAAATGCTCATGTTCACACGCTTTTACAGGCAATTTAGCGACTTTATCGGCGCATTCATCCACCACGATCCGACCCCGGGACCCCCAGATGGCGGCAGGCTTTACCAGGCCACAAAGCAGCGTTATCTTGAGGCCTTTGGGGAAAAACCAGACCCTCGCTACTGGGGCTAGCGCAAATACTTGCATTTTTGGCTTAAATTCCGTATAATCGCAACAACTGTTCTTCCCCTTTCGCTTTAACGGGAGAACATATTTTTGTTTCATTGCGAAACTTCCATGCGTAGAACTTACCGAAGAAAAAAGTACAAGCCAGACAAGACCGTCTTCAAAGCGAATTTACATATTCGCGTTCCCGAAGTTCGCGTCATCGACGACAAAGGCAATATGTTGGGCGTGATGACGACGAAAGAAGCGCTTGAAAAGGCTCAGGCTGGCGGCATGGACTTGGTGGAGGTCAACCCGAAAGCAGTTCCCCCCATCGTAAAGTTCCTCGACTTCGGCAAGTTCCAGTACGAACAGGAAAAACAGAAGCAAAAGCAAAAAGCCAAGTCCAAGAAAGTTGACGTGAAAGGCATCCGCCTCACGTTCCGCATTGGCGACCATGACCGCGAAGTGCGCCTCAACCAGGCGAACGGCTTTTTTGAAAAGGGCCATAAGGTCAAGATTGAACTGATCTTACGCGGACGCGAACACGCTTTTACTAAAGACGCTGTCGGTATGGTCCAGCAGTTCATTACGGACTTAAAGGCTACGGTGACGGAAGGCGAACTCATCATCGAAACCCCGGCAAAAAAAGAAGGCAATGCCATTACTGCGCTTGTCTCTATCAAAAAGAACGCATAACCCCTTTCCTAAGCAGATTTCTATGGCGAAGCTTAAGACGCACAAGTCAGTCTCCCGTCGCATCAAGGTGACGAAGAATAAAAAATATATCCGCAAGCGCGGTGGACAAAGCCACTACAATGCCCGCGAAACGGGAAAAACTGGCCGCAACAAGCGCCGCAGTTTCTCGATGGCCAAAACCGACCATCGTGCACTGAAGTCCTTGATGCCCTACGCATAACTTTACTTTCCTAATTCACTACGGGATCCGGTCTTAAACCTCTTCCGCGAGGCGGAACAGTACCACCTCCCTAGTCCTACCCACTATGGCTCGAGTCAAGCGCGGCATGATGCATGTCAAACGCCGCAAAAATATCATGGCAAAAGTCCGCGGCTACAAGCACGGACGCAAGAACCTGATCAAGTTGGCCCAAACCGCTATCATCAAGGCCGGCGTCTCCTCTTTCCGCGGCCGCAAGTTGAAGAAGCGCACGGCCCAGCCGAAGAGGTACATGTCGACGCCGAGCTTC
>CAYHTI010000034.1:0-6940 GCA_964359515.1 uncultured Gammaproteobacteria bacterium
CGATCTCGACCTACAGCCCGCGCGAGCACCTCATGCTCCTCTACGTCGAGAAGGCGGACGGGCTGCTGCACGAGGTCGCGCGCGACGAGCAGTTCTGCATCCCCACCGAGTCCGGCGACCGCCGCGTGATCGTCTTCACGGTCATCGACGAGAAGCGCTGCGACGACCGTGAGGAGGCCTTCTGCGAGGGCCGCCTCAGCCGCGACGTCCTCGACCTCTAACGATCAGATCGATCGCCGGCCGACCAACGACCGCGTCCCCACCCCGGACAACTCCGGACGAAGCCCTACCGCTTGGTAGCCCTCGTCTGATGCGTTCGGCGGTGGGGTTTTCGTTTTTGACGCAGATGTTTTTTCACGCTATAATGTATTCACGCTGATTTGGTCTACCCGCGGGCCAATTTTTCAGGAGTCACAAAGAATCCCTACCCAATCATTTTGGTATAGGGATTTTTTGTTTGCTCAATTTTTAAACCCCGTATGGACACGGGCCCGTGGTGTATAGGCTAACATATCAGCGTTGACTCCTGATGAAGCGGGTTCGATTCCCGCCGGGTCCATACGGGTTCCTTGATAAACGACCAACTTTTTGCTATATTTTCTCCACTTTCATTCAGGTCAGCGCCTATGACAGACATTGATAAGGCGTACCAACATTTCAAAGACGTGCTTAAAAAGCACAATATCGATGCCGAGTGGGACTTGATCCGCAAAGCCTACCATTTTGCCGCACACGCGCATCGCGACCAGGTGCGACAAAGCGGCGAGCCATACATCATCCACCCCATCCACGTGGCAACCAATTTAGCTGAACTCAAAATGGACTCGCGCACGATTGCCGCGGGTTTTTTGCATGATGTCCTCGAAGACACGGACGCCACGGCCGACGACCTTGACCGAGAATTCAGCGTGGAAATCCGTGAGCTAGTTGAGGGCGTGTCCAAGTTGCGCACCATCCGCATGCGCGAAGACAACCAATACATTGAAAACCTCCGCAAGATGCTGATTGCGACAGCCAAAGATATCCGCGTGCTGTTCATCCGCCTCTGCGACCGCTTGCACAATGTGCAAACGCTTGAATACCTCCCCCTTCCCGAACAACAGCGCATTGCCATGGAAACGCTGGAAATCTACGCGCCGATCGCCCACCGTCTGCAGCTTGGTGTCTTAAAAGGCCAACTCGAAGACGCCGCTTTTAAATATATCCATCCCGAGCAGTACCGCTGGCTTTATAATGTCACGAGAAAAAGTTACGAGAAGCGACAAACGTCTTTGATGGAAGCCAGCAAGCGTATTAAAGACAAACTGCGCGACGAGGGCATCCGCACCGTTGAAGTCAAAGCGCGTATCAAATTTTTGTACAGCCTTTACCAAAAGTTACAGCGCTACGAAAACGACCTTTCCCGCATCTACGATGTCATCGCTTTGCGCGTCATCGTCCCCCGTATTTCCGATTGCTATACCGCCTTGGGCCTGATCCACCGCGAATTTAAGCCGATCAAAGGACGTATCAAAGACTACATCGCGCGCCCAAAGGCAAACGGTTACACCTCTTTGCATACCACGGTGCAGCTTGATAATGGCGATTACTTAGAAGTCCAGATCCGCACGATGGAAATGCACGCCCAAGCGCAATATGGTATCGCCGCGCATTGGCAGTATAAAGAGAACGGCAAATACACACGCCGCCAATTGCAAGTGAGCTGGGTAAAGGAGCTGGCAAAAATCATGCAGGATGTCACGGACTTAACCGAGCTCGAGCATATCAAGCTCGACTTGTTCCACAACCGTATTTTCGTGCTGACTCCGGAAGGCGATGTCATTGATTTACCGGAAAATGCCACGCCAGTCGACTTTGCCTACCAAATCCACAGCGAGATCGGCAATAAAATGATCAAGGCCAAAATCAACGGCGTGCTCTGTCCCCTGTCACAAAGATTGCAAAATGGCGACATTGTGGAAGCCTTAACTGACAAAAGCAAAAAAAGCCCAGACATCGAATGGCTGGACTTCGTAAAAACACACTTGGCTAAATCAAAGATCAAGGAAGCGCATCGCAAACACCTTTCGACATGGAGTAAAAGACTTGGGAAATAGAGTGTCATCCCGTAAGCGACCGGCCTTCGCCAAGGCTTCGTCCGGCCAGCCCTTCGTAGCTTTAGCGTAGTAGGGCGTGAGGAGCTATGCGGGATCCACTTAACATCGTTTAACGCACTCTAAAGTACGTTCACGATTTTAGTAGGGGATTCCCGCTTGTCTCCGCAACTTATTAGTGTGCGGAGATCCCTGCGGGACGCGGGAATGACATTATGTCAGCTCATTCAGCAAACGCTTGAGCTCCTCAGCAGAATAAAAATGGATAATGATCTGGCCCTTGTCGCCGGATTTTTTGATGATCGTTTTTGTGCCGAGCCGTTCGCGCAACAATTCCTCCTGGGCCTGACGTATTGGATCGAAACGTTCTGGAGAAGCCGTTTTACCCGCGCGGCGGACGGTCTTGGTCTGCTCTTCCAATTCGCGCACGGTCAAATTGTGCTTTAAAATTCGGTCCAAATAAGCTTGCTGTTCCGAGGGGCGCTCGAGGCTCGCCAAAATCTTGGCATGTCCTGCTGAAATCTTACCCTCGGCTACGGCCGACTGGACTTCATCAGGCAATTCGAGCAATCGCAACGTGTTTGCCACACCTGGCCGGCTTTTACCGACGCGCTTGCCGACTTCTTCTTGCGTCAAATTAAATTCGTTCATCAACCGTTGGTACGCCAAAGCCTCTTCAATAGGGTTTAAATCAGCGCGCTGCACGTTTTCCACAATGGATAACTCCAAACGCTGTTGCTCCTTTACGTCGCGGACAATGACGGGTACCGCTTTTAACCCAAGCATGGTCGAGGCACGGAAACGGCGCTCACCGGCGATCAAGGTATGTTTGCCTTCCGCATTGGCCGGTGTAACCACGAGAGGTTGTAAAATGCCATGCTCCTTGATGGAAGCGGTCAGCTCTTCCAGGCTATGGTGGTCAAAATGCTTACGCGGTTGTTTGGGGTCGGCCACGATCTGGTCCAACGTCAATTCGCGCACAGCATCAGGATGTACGGCAACAGCGGCGGGTGCGGGTGCGGGCGCGGGCGCGCTCGCTGAAGGAGTCTCACTTGATTTTTGCGGCTCGACAGCGGGCTTACGCGGTATGAGGGCGCCCAATCCTTTTCCTAGGCCTGTTTTCGGAGGCATAACAAATTCTTCTTTGTTTTATAATTCTTGACCTAAAAACTCACGGGCCAGCCGGTCATAAGAGCGGGCTCCTTTAGAAAAACGGTCATAGCCGAAAATTGAGGCGCCGTGGCTCGGGGCCTCGGTCAGGCGAACATTGCGCGGAATGATGGAACGATACACATAATGCGGGAAGTGCTGGTACAACTCTTCTAACACTTGCTGCGACAAACGGTTGCGCTTATCAAACATGGTAATAACCGCGCCGCGCACACTCAGCGTCGGATTCAGGTGTTCTTTGACCAAATCAACTGTCTGCAAAAGCTGGCCGAGCCCTTCCAAAGCGTAGTACTCCGACTGTACCGGTATCACCACCTCGTCGGAAGCGACCAAGGCGTTGACCGTAATCAAGCCCAAAGACGGCGGACAATCGATCAGGATATAGTCGTAGTCATTGCGGATTTCTAGGATGCGTTTAGCGAGCTGGTATTCGCGCTCTTCCATTTGCACGAGCTCGACCGCGAGTCCGGCTAAGTTCTGGTTGGCCGGCGCGAGCCTGTAACCCTGGTGCTGCGTATTGCAGACGATATCCTTAAAAGTTTTTTGCCCCAAAACGACTTCGTACACCCCCGCTTCAATCGCCTGATAATTGATGCCCAATCCAGCCGTAGCATTGGCCTGCGCGTCTAAATCGATTAACAATACAAATTTGCCAAGCTCGGCTAAAGCCGCGCCCAAATTAATGGCGGTGGTCGTTTTCCCTACTCCGCCTTTTTGATTGACAATCGAGATGACGCGCCCCATAGAATACGACTTATTATACGGCAAAATGAGCGCGCGCTCCAATTACCGGCGCATAACCCACTGAAAACGGATAGTATCAAGCACGGACTCCATTTCAGCAAACAAAACCGCCTGGTCGGCCTCGGTAAATTCCTTGATTGTACCCGGCTCATACACGCCGATATTGGTCATGGTCATGGTAGATTTCATTTCAAGGCAACGCCCATCTTTCCAACCACGATAGATGTTTCCTTTCAAGTAGTGGCCGGCAGCAGCGTCGCCGACCTCATAACGACGAAACGCTACCGTATCAAATATTTTCTCTCCGCTGTTCTGTGGCGCATTATCAACGGAGTAGCACTCGGTTTCGTTAATCGGCAATACAGCAAACGACACGGCCGAGCCGGAAAAAGTGCTGCCAGGAAAAACGTCCTTGCCATAAACCACGCAACCGCTCATCGTGTCCGGATCGCAAACAGGAATATACGTTAAGCCTCGGACTTCTTCACGGCGTTCCTTTGTATAAAGTTCAGCGCGAGACGGGTAGGCAAACAAAATACCCATGTCGAATAGCTCGGCCCGATTCCAACCAGGAGCAAGTGTTTCTTCGGGCGATTCTGGGCTTGGCGTCTCGCTCGAGCGCGAAAACCAATAAAGGTCGCCAACAACCAAGGCGATAATGATGAACAAAACGATCAAAAGCTTTGCTTTCATAAAAAGACTTTAATCCCTTATTATCCTAGCAGATCTTGGTAAAAATGCTTGTCGCCTGTTTTGACATTTCCAGGTTTTTTTCGTATGATTTTTGCGGCCTGCCAAAGCAGGTTTATTGCTTTTATAGGCTAGCCCAAATGGCGGAACCCTCCTTCGCTAAGAGCTTCGGCGGGCAAGCCCTCCTGAGCAAATACTAAGGCTTACAAGACGGCGGGCAGGCTGGCAGAGGGTACATACAAGCCCAAATGGCGGAACTGGCAGACGCGCACGACTCAAAATCGTGTTCCTTCGGGAGTGTGGGTTCGACTCCCACTTTGGGCACCATCCTTCGCCAAGGCTACGGATGGCACAGCCATCCTTGACTTAGGCGAAGGATGCCCTTCGTAGCTTTAGCAAAGAAGGGCCATACGCGCTTCAGCTACTGTGTCCTGCGTAGCTCCTAGAGCGAAGAAGGACGGATGGCACGGCCATCCTTGCAAATTCTCAATTTTTAAGTTATAGTATCTTCCGCCATCAACGGAGATATCCGTACGTTTTTTTTATTTCTTTTTTCGCGGCATGCTGCCCCTCTTTGCAGGAGCCTAATGCCGCGGGATAGAGAAATTGGCATCTCGCCAGGCCCATAACCTGGAGACTCCCGGTTCGAATCCGGGTCCCGCAACCAAAAAACGGTACGCAGCAAACAGGTCTAGACCTGTCGCTACGTACCGTTTTTTGGTTGCGGGTGCATACAAAGATCATTCTGGCTCTAGATCTCGATCTGCACTATACTTTTGACATCGAATCATTTATCGCGCTCCTGCGCCTTATCCTAGTTACACTATGTCCGATGATGCCTACATGAACGAAGTTGCCGAAGCAAAAAAAGTCGTCCCAACAATGACTTGCGAAACTTTTTGGAAGCGCGAAGAGCAAGGCGACCGGCCGACGGTTTTGGATGTACGCGAGCGATGGGAATGGGAAGCTGGACACATTGACGAAGCCACGCATCTCCCCCTCAGCCAAGTAAAGACGGATATTGAAAAATTATTCCCGGAGAAAAACGAGGAAATCATTATCTGTTGTGCGACCGACAACCGTTCGGCTCTGGCCGGCAAGCAGTTAATGGAAATGGGCTACACCAACGTGAACTACTTGTCCGGCGGCTATAGCGGCTACTGCGGCGGGCTAGATAATCCCGCGGCTACCGCCAAGGAAGAAACCGAATCTTAATTCATGAACATGCCTCTGTTCTTTGATGTCATCATTTTTGGATTTCTCATCCTTGATATAGCCTTTATCGTCGTCCTTTCCATAAAAGGTCGGTCGGTCCTTTCGCGTTTTGGCAACGACGTACTGATCCTGCTCGCGATCATTGCTTTTGGCGTGATCGGTTTCGGCAGCTTCGTGGAACCGCAGCTTATTACCGTACGCCACGAACAAATTGAAATCACGCCCAACCCATCGCGCGTGCTGCATGCCGTCCTGATCTCGGATACGCATGTCGGCCCCTACAAGGGGGAACGTTTTTTTATGCGGGTGGTGGATACGATCACCGAAATACATCCGGACATTATCTTTGTGGCGGGTGACTTTACGGCAAGCAGCAGTGAACAAATCAGCGAGCTCTCCCCGCTTGCGACTTTGACATCCGTCTATCCTACCTATGCGGTCTTGGGCAACCATGATTATCGCCTAGGAATGGATGAGGATCCGGTTGACGAAGAAAACGCGGCTGAAATCCAGCGCGTATTGGATAGATACGGCGTTCACGTCCTAAAAAACGACGGGATTTTTCTCGATGAAAAACGCCTCTGGATCGCCGGCACGACTGAACTATGGACCGGCCAGGCAGATATCCAAGCTGCCCTCCTCAACCGACCGCTCGCGGAAACGCCAACAATCCTCATCAGCCACAACCCTGATATTGTTCGCCAAATTGCTACAAATCAGCAAATCGATCTTGTTCTCGCCGGGCACACGCATGGCGGACAAATCCGCTTACCTCTCATCGGCCCGGTGCCGCCGATCCCTGACCAACTCGGGCGCGCTTATGACCGCGGCTTATTTGATTACAAAGGGACTAAGTTGTTCATTACCAGCGGCATAGGCGAAAGCGGCCCCCGCGCCCGCCTTTTTAACCCGCCAGAAATCGTCGTCCTGACCATCCAGTACTAAGCCTTGCCATAATATATTAATCTGGAAGGCAAATTAAAATCCGAACATCTGTTCGGATTTTAATGGTGTCGGCGGGTGGAATC
>CAYHTI010000035.1:0-6863 GCA_964359515.1 uncultured Gammaproteobacteria bacterium
GAAATCTTGATGTTAATCTGTGTAATCCGTGGCCGCGTTTTCTCCCTACATACCTAAAAAATTACAATAAGCGGGCAGGGGTAACCTGTATTATACCGCAAGCTAGGGTGCTATAATTCAGCAAAGATTATAACTGTACATGCCTATGTCAGCAGCCAAGGTGTTTGTGACGAGAGCTTTCCCGGGGCCTGGAATTTCTTTGTTGAAAAAAGCGGGATTTGCTGTGGAGGTTTACGAAAAAGATCGCATCATCCCGCGGATGGATTTATTAAAGCGCATCAAGGGTAAGGATGCGGTGCTCAGTTTGCTGACGGATCGAGTGGATGAAGCCTTTTTCGTCGCAGCTGGTCCGCAGCTCAAAATCGTGGCCAATTACGCCGTTGGTTTTGATAATATCGACCTCGCGGCCGCACGAAGCCATAACGTTGTCGTGACCAATGCGCCCGGCGAGCTTATTTCCGAATCTGTAGCCGAGCATACGTTTGCTTTGATGTTGGCTGTCACCAAGCGCATCGCAGAGTCCGACCGTTATGCGCGAGCCGGGAAGTACCATGGATGGAGCCCGACCTTGTTTCTTGGCATGATGTTAAAGGGCAAGACTTTTGGGATTATCGGTTCCGGCCGCATTGGTGCGGAAACGGCCCGTCGCGCCGCGGCCATGGGCATGAAGATCGTGTATGCGGATATCAAACGCAATCCGCAGCTGGAAAAAGACTTGAGCGCCAAGTTTTTAAAGCAAGATGCCTTGCTGAAAAAGGCGGATGTGGTTTCCTTGCATGTGCCGCTATTACCAAGCACGCATCATTTGATCAGCACAAAAGAGCTGAAGCTCATGAAGCCGACGGCCTATTTGATCAATACGGCGCGCGGGCCGGTAATCGATGAAAAGGCTTTGACGGTGGCTTTAGAACGCAAACAGATCGCGGGCGCGGCCATCGACGTATACGAGTGTGAACCGGCGATCGATTGTGATTTATCTGACAGCCATGAACTGCGCAAGCTTGAAAACGTGGTGTTAACGCCGCACACGGCTTCCGCGGCGATAGAGGCCCGTTCCCAAATGGGAGAATTGGCCGCGAAAAATATCATTGCCGTGTTGAAAGGGAAGAAGGCGCTGAATCCGGCAAAATAACAGGAAACATTGATTGCAAGCGCGAACATTGTTATACTTTAGCCAAGGAGATTGCTGCTGTTTGAAGCCTTGTTTAGGCCAAAGGTCGAACAGTATTCCAGTAAACGAAAGCAGTTTTCCGTAAAACGACCCCCGAAGTTTGAACTGTAAGGAAGGGGGGCAGCAATACAACATGGAGAAGCAAACCGACCAGGAGTTTGTAGAAATGATCGTCCGTTCGATCGTCTCCCACCCGGATGACGTCACGACCGATCGCACGGTTGATGAAATGGGCGTGCTTATTACGCTCAAGATCAACCCAGAAGACATGGGCTATGTCATTGGACGCAGCGGTCAGACCGCTCGCGCCATCCGCACCTTGCTCAAGATTGTAGGTGCCAAGAACAATGCCCGCGTCAATCTGAAAATCTACGAACCAGAAGGCTCACGCCGACCGCGCAAACCGCGTCCAGGAGAAGGATCGTCCGAATCACCATCATCTTCACCGATGGATTCTGGCGACGTCCTCGGCGGCGACATGCCGGACCTCAATATCTAGTTTGTACCTACATAAAAATCCCCCTGCGAGGGGGATTTTTTATAATCCGTGTAATCTGTGGTTGGATATTTGTTTTCCTTGCTTGGCGCTATTTAAAACGACTGGCTAGCCTGCCCCAAAAGCCAGGCTTTTTTGGTTGGGGTGGCACTTGTTCGGGTTGTACGGCAACCGGCGCCTCGGGTCGTGGTAACGGAGGCCGCATGGCTGTTGGGGGCGCTTCGCGAGGTGCTGTTCTTGCCGCGGCGGGGCGAAGAGCTTCATCGCGCTGCCGGTTGTACTCGCGCATGAGGTCATAGTCGCGGTCGAGCAATAATTCCATCTCTCTGCGCGCTGTATTCTGACCGCCCTCAGGGAGCGTAAGCCTTGTGGCTTCAACTTTCATTGCTTGGTCGCCATATCGTTGGATGAAATGGTCTATGGCAAGATTTGTGGCATCGGTGTGATTCATGCCGGAGCGTATGTTTTCGAGAGCGCTCTGTTTTAAATAGTCAAAAGCCTTACTTGGGGAAATATATTCCGAGCCTGAGATGATTTTCTCGGCGTTTTTATCACCGCCATACATGCGCTGATCTGGTACTTGGCTGAAATCAGCAGCCAGCAATTCTTCATTTGGCTGGGAGTCTGGCGTGACCTTCCGTTGGGTTCTCTTTTTAGACTTTGGTCAATAGGTGACCTCGTTGAAAGCCGCAATGATGCGTTCATCGGCATTGAGCTTGCCAATGATTTGATCCCGCACGCTTGGCAGGTCATTTAAGCTTGCAGCAACGAGTGTCTGCTCAGATCCCGCCCCCATGAGATTTTCTAAGTCATGGAATTTAGCGTATGCGTCTACCGCGCGGCTAATAGCGAGTTCGCGCGGAACACCTGCCAAAATGCCATCAGCTATGATTTCAGCCATCGTCGAAAATTCTTTTTCAGGATCAAGTTGCGACTCTTCAGCGAAGGCCGGCTCTTTTTTGGGTGGGTTTGCTGCCATGGCTTTCACGATCCGCGCCTCGGCTAGCAAACGTTTTTTGAGGTCCTCGCGCGGTGTGGCTCTAATGGGATTGCGCAAATATTCATCAAGAGCCGCCTCAATCACTTCGTTTGCGTCGCGGCCGTCTTCAATTTGCCGCGCCACATCTTTCACAAATTCTCGGTAAACTTGGATGGGATTTTCCGCTGATGCAAGTATTTTTGCTTCATCGGGGCGCGCGCCTCGTCGACGCGCAGGTTCCTTTTTTAAAGACTGGCTTTTCTGCCAGAGTTCATTGCGAACATCCGTGAGTCGGTAATCGGCTGAAATCCTTAGCCTTAAGTCCTCGGCCGGATCGGGCGTTTCGCCTGGACCCAGGTCTAGCGTCATGAGAGATCCTTGATTTGGAAGATAATCTGGATGGGGACTTTTAGAAATTTTGTCGACGGCGCTTTTTATGGCGTCATCTGGGTCTGCTCCGGCGCGTATGTCGGCGACAACGCTTTCGATGAGTGCATTGAATTGCTGCTCCGGGTCAGCCTGCTGCTCCGTAAATCCAGCAACGCCGTCATGGGCCATGCGTTTTTTCATCATGGTCGACAAGGCGGTAACGGGTTCATCGATACCGGAACGCTGCACGGCTAAATCAACAATCTGCTGTGGAACTTTTTTAAAATGCTGCGCAACAAAAGCTTCAAGCGTTTCGTCCGGGGTCTGGCTTTTTTCGACCGCGCGCCGCAAGGCCGCAACAAACTGTTGGTAGACTTTTTCCGGTGACGGTTCAGCGCGTTTATCTGTCTCGGGTTGAGATTGTTTACGGTCTGGTTGTTCAAGCGTCTGGCGACGGGTCATAAAATGGTTGTTAGCCTATGCGTACATTCTATCATTTTTAAACTAAAAAGCCCCAGTAAAGGGGCTTTTATGAGGGGAGTAATACGGGCCACGGATTTAGGTCAAGATTTCACGGATTTTATAAAAGAATCGGTGTAATCCTTATAATCCGCGTAATCCGTGGCTTGATATTTGTATTACTTCTTCACCGGCACAACGTGGTCTCCCGCTTCGTTGATGACAATAGACGGGCTGATGCCTTTCTCGGTGAGCACGAACTTGCTGTTGTTGCGCAAACTGGATTCCGTCACCTCAAGGGCCTTAAAGGCCTGGGACTTGTCCTTAAAAGATTCTTCAATGGCAGTGTTGACGGCGCGGATGGCGTCGGCTTTGGCGATGGCGGCAACACGGACAGCTTCGGCTTCACCTTGGGCGCGTTGGATTTGGGCAGTCTTTTCACCTGTCGCTTCAATGATGTTCGCTTCGGCGACTTGGCGGCTGGCTTCTTTTTCGGCCGTGGCGGCAGTGATCTTGGCTTCCTTTTCGCGTTCGGCGGTCACGACCTTATCCATGGCTCGCTGTACTTCCGAAGAAGGGCGGACGTCTTGTAACTCAACACGTAAAATGTCGATGCCCCAGGTTTTCGTCTGGGAATCAAGTTCGCCTTCAATTTTCGTATTGATCGTTTGGCGCTGGGCATTCACTTCCGTGAAGGCCATTTCACCGATGACCGAACGCAAGGTGGTCTGGGCGAGGGAGGGGATAGAGCTAAAAAAATCATTGACGTTGTAAATCGCTTTTTGAACTTCCTGAACGCGGAAATAGACCACGCCATCGATTTCCAAGTTGAGGTTGTCCTTGGTGATAACTTGCTGACGGGCGATATCGAGTCGGATTTCCGTCACGTTCACTTTGATCACGCGATCAACGAAGGGGATCACCCAGCGCAAACCTTGTTCCAGCGTACGTTGGTAGCGACCGAAGCGTTCAACCAGGCCTTTTTCGACGGGGCGAATAACACGGAAGCCTAAGAGAGCAATGGCGAGGGCAATGACAGCGAGGATCCAAAAAAGAGTCATAAAACGCTTTAAATAGTAGTAGGGCGAGTCTATCACAGGCTCAAAATAGAGCAAACACGGAAAACATTGACAAAATCAGTGTTTTTTGATACTTTATCTAGTTCCCTGGCCTTATGGCAGGGGCGGAGGTTTGGAGATGCAGAAGAACTTGAAGGCCCTCATCAGGGCTTGGTTTCAGAACGGCTTCATCACGGACGAGGTCGACGACTTCTTCCGGATCTTCGGGCGTGAGCTCACGACCCGTTCGCTCGCGGGCGTGGTCGAGCTGACCCAGAAGTGGATGAAGGGTCTCAGGCCCGACGGCGTCGAGCGTTGGGAGATGCCCAAGCTCGACGGCATCAACCTGGACCGACTCGCGGTGCTGACCGAGACGCTCGGCCTGCTCCACCCGGTCACGTTCGACAAGGAGCGGTCTGCCTGCGAGACCCTGGTCATCCTCGGCGCCAAGACGGAGAGCATGGACCATCGTCTGTGCTTCGCCCTCGAGCAGGGCGTCCGTTGCGAGGAGCTGGTGATCGTCGCCGGCGTCCGCGCACTCGCCGATGATGAGAAGAAGATCCTGAGGGACGCGGGTGTCGAGGCGGAAGGCAAGACCGAGGCCGACGCCGCCCGCTTCCTGCTCGACAAACACAAGATCGAGGGCACGGTCGTCTCTACGGCCAACAAGGCGGACGGGAAGCGCGCGACCACGGAGGAGACCATCTCCGCGCTGATCGCCACCCGGCCGTACCCGGACCGGCCCATGGTCTTCGTCTCGCACATGCCGTTCATGCTGCGGCAGTGGATGACGGTGCTGAGGGCGCTGAAGACGGCCGAGAGTTCCGCTCAGGTCACGATGCTGGGCGCGCCCAAGCTCAAGCCGCTCAGCGAGCTGCCGGCCACGTTCTTCGACGAGGCGTGCCGCACGCTGTTCGAGCTCGGCCAGCTCCCGCCGGAGCTGCTCGCCGACTAGCCCCGCGCTGATGCGCGAAGCGAAGACCTCGCTCCGATGCGTCTGCGCGAGGTCTTTGCTTTTATAGAGGGGATACCGTAAAACCAAGATCAACACCAAACCTGTGAGGTAAAACGTGAAGATGAATTTCCGTAGGAACTTTAAGGCGGTGCTCGTGCTGCTGCTGATCGCCGTGGGGGTGATGGTGGTGTTCGCCGACTTTCTGCGGATTCAGTACGTTCTCAACGGCCCCCAACCGCTGCCGCAGCGCATGGGTGGGGCGGCCATCGGCTGGCCCTCCACTTCCTTCCTTCTGTCCGCTCCCACGATGCAGAGGGAGCCTGACGGGTCATGGCGCGTGGTCGCCATCATGGGCTTCCCCGTCCTTGGGGACGATAGCACCGACATCGAGAGGGGTGAGCTCAGCTGCAAAACCGACGAGCCGGTCCCCGTCGCTGCTGTGTTGGTGGGGCACGAACAAGACCGAAGGGTCTGGACATTGCGCTTTCCGCCCAATGCGCTCCGCGACGGGTCGATCCTCGTCTTCGAGTGGCCGTACCATTGCTCGCCGGGACACAGCGGACGGCGCTTCCATTTCAGCAATGGACAGCTGACGTCGTTCGGAGATGGCCAATTCGTCACTGAGCTTACACCCACGCCGGAGCGCCCTTGCGTTCTGTTCGAGATCGGCAATAGCGAAGGCCGTAGCGTGAGCCTGGTGGCCAAGCTCGTCCAGAAGTCCAGCTCCGCCCGTTTTCAGCTCAATACGCTCGATGCGTATGCGGCGGGCGCGCCATTTCCCGATGCCTGGGTGCTCACTGGCAACTCGGACGCGGATTCGATCAAGGCGCGTGACCCAAGTGACCCGAACTTGGATTACTGGCGTTCTGTCCATGGCTGGCTGTGGTACGCGACCGTTCCGGAGGAGTTCTTCCGGCAAATCAACAGGACAGACTACGTCGTTCGAGCAGAGTTCGACGGCCTCGCAGAAGACTACTTCATCGACGACAGGGACGTCGTCAAGCTCGATGGCCCAGCGACCTGTCGCGAGCGCATCGCCGAAGCCCGCGCGCGCAACGAGTGAGCCCCATCCCGAGACCCGGGAGCAGAACCCCTGCTTCGACGGTGTCGGGGTGGGGTTTTTGCTTAGAAGCGAATGCGGCCACGGATTACACGGATTGTAAGGATTGCACAGATTCTTTATTTAAATCCGTTGCCGTGCCCCTTACTGGCCCCCAATAGTGCCATTTATTGGCTGAGCAGAAAGATGGAATAAAAGAACAGTATTATTGGGGTCTGGGGTTCGACCGCTCCGCGGGACATGATGAGTAGTATGTTCATGCAAGGAGCTCTAGAACCCCAGCGCATTTTGGTTACTTTTGGGCGACAAAAGTGAC
>CAYHTI010000036.1:0-6848 GCA_964359515.1 uncultured Gammaproteobacteria bacterium
TGCAGCCTTTTTTATGAGCCTGTTGCGCGACCATCAAAGTTTCTTCGGTGGAGCCGGAATAGCTCGAAGCGATGACCAGAGTTTGCTTCCCGGCGTATGCTGGCAAGGTATAGTGATTGACGAGTTCAATCGGAAAAGGGAATTCATCTTGATAAACGGCGCGCAGCAGTCGCGCAGGAAGGTTGGATCAGCCCATGCCGGCCACGATCACTTGCTTACATTTTTTATAGGTCGGTCGAAATTTGACGCGCTTTGCCTGGCGGAAGGCGTCGGTGCATTGGTGGGGTAGCGCCAGCACGGAATCGTAGACGGCCTGCATGTCTTTGGAAAACGGGGGAAGGGCGTCCAGCATATATTTTGCGTCAAAAATTAGCGGGTAAGTCATTTTAGTCATAAACCGTCCTCACCGGCAAACGCTTGTCTGGGAGTGCGGTTCGTGGTAATAAATTGAGGCATTGTTCCTAGCTATTTACTTATGTCTGGTCATTCCAAGTGGCGCAATATCAAGGAGAAAAAGGGCGTCGCCGATTCCAAGCGCGCGCAGAATTTTACCAAGCTCGCGCGTTTGATCACGATCGCCGTCAAAAAGGGTGGGCATGACCCCAAGTTTAATTTTGCCTTGCGCCTGGCCATTGATCGCGCGAAGGAAGGCAATGTGCCAAAGGACAATATTGATCGTGCCATTAAGAAAGGCACGGGAGAGCTCGCTGGTGAAGAGATTTCTCAGAACCGCTATGAGGGCTTTGGCCCAGGCGGCGTGGCGATCGTCGTTGAAACGATGACCGACAACCCCAACCGCACGGTCGCGGAATTGAAGCATGCCTTCAGCAAGCATGGCGGAAACATTGGCGGCTCCGTGGCTTGGCAGTTTGATACAAAAGGCGTGATCCACATTGTCGGCGAGGCGGCTCGCGCTCAGGACGATGCCTGGATGCTGTCGGCAATCGACGCCGGCATGGATGACGCCCAAGCCGATGACCAAGATTTGATGATCCTCACGCCGCCGAACAAACTGCAGGCCGTGAAGGAGTGGCTGGAAGCTTCCGGATTGAAAGTCCAATCCGCGCAAATCACTATGCTGCCCAAAGAACAGATGAGCGTCCCTGATAGTGATACGAAAGCCCAGCTTGAAAAATTGCTAGCCCTAGTCGAAGAGATGGATGACGTGGAAAAGGTCTATCACAACGCTGATATTTAAAAAGCGTTAACATGTCTTTAACCTTAGGAATTGACCCCGGCATCGCACGCTGCGGTTTTGGCGTGGTCCGGCGTGAAGGCTCGGTTTTTACTTGCATTGAGTACGGCTGCATTGAAACCCCGGCGGGGTTGGCGGAAGAGAAAAGGCTAGACCAGCTTTTTTGCGCTCTGAGCGAGCTTTTGAACAAGCATGCGTTCGCGCGTGTCGGCGTGGAAAAACTTTTTTTTGCGAAAAACGCCAAGACGGCATTCCAGGTCGGGCAGGCGCGCGGCGTGATCATGCTGGCGTTGGCGCGCGCAGGTGTTTCCATCCTGGAGATGACGCCTAATGAGGTAAAGCAGTCGGTTTGCGGTTACGGCGGTGCCGATAAAAAACAAATGCAGCAGATGGTAAAGCTCACCTTAAAACTTGAAGCGATTCCACAACCCGATGACGCCGCCGACGCCCTAGCCGTGGCCATCACCGCCGCGACATGGAAGACGTTTGGGTAGCTGTCATTCCTGCCTCATCTGTCATTCCCGCGGAGGCGGGAATCCACTTCACTATGAAAACTTACTTCATCTATATCCTTGCAAGTAAACGGAATGGAACCTTGTACATCGGTGTGACAAATGATTTAAAGCGACGTCTCCACGAGCACAAGCAAGGACTAGTAGCAGGATTCACTAAGGAGTATTCAGTGAACAGGCTTGTTTGGTACGATCAGACAAATGCCGTTGAAGAGGCTATTGTGAGAGAAAAGCAGCTGAAAAAGTGGAATCGGCAATGGAAGATTCGATTGATTGAAGAATTGAATCCTAGTTGGAAGGATTTGGCGGCTGAGTGGGTTTAACGACCTGGATTCCCGCCTGTCTCCGCAACTTTATAGTGTGCGGAGATCCCTTCGGGACGCGGGAATGACAAATGATATGTCCTACATCGATCCCCTTTTTATTTTCATTCTCCTCTACGCCATTCTCGCTTGGCGTTCTTTGCCATGGGCCCTAGCGCTGTTGACGTTCGCGCTGCCTTCTTATCTCGTGCGTTTTTCCGTTGGCCCATTGCCGAGCACGGTTTTGGAAGCCATGATCCTGGTCATTACGTTTCGATGGGTTCTTTTGCTGATGCAAAGCAGGGAAGGGAAGAGGCGACTGGCGGATCTTCGGCAAACAAAGTTTTTCTGGCCGGGATTGGCCTTGCTTGGCGCGGCCCTGCTCACGGCAATTTTTGCCGCGGATACGCGCGCGGGACTGGGAATCTGGCGTGCTTATTTCCTTGAACCATTCTTTCTCTATCTTATTGCCGTGGATGTATTGCGGCTGCGCGCCGATCGTGAGCGAGTGGTAAACGCGCTTGGTCTTTCTGTACTGGTTTTGTCGGTGCTGGCGATTTGGCAGTATATGACTGGATCTTTATTGCCGACTTGGGAATGGACCGTGGCCGAATCGCGCCGCGCCACTGGCCCATTCACATCTCCCAATGCGCTTGGTTTGTACATGGTGCCGATTGCAATGTTGCATCTAGCTCGCTTGTTAAATCCTTTTCGTACACGTTTTCAGCAAGTGCTGTCATCCGCGGTTGTCGTTGCTGCGGCGCTTGGTGTGCTGCTGGCGTTTTCGCGCGGAGCCATGGTGGCCTTCGCTATAGCTGCGTTTTTTCTGTTGTACCGCCAATGGTCAAAACAAAAAGCCGTGCTCGTCGCGGGCTTTTTGTTGGCCGCCTTGCTGCTTATTCCTTCCATGCGGCAGGATTTGTTTCGTATGGCGACATTTCAAGCCGCGTCTGGCCAGAGCCGACTCGCTTTGTACCAAGGCAGCATGACATTGCTTAAGCAGAATCCCATCTTGGGTACGGGCCTAGCGGGTTTTGGCGCGGCATTTGAGTCCATCCGTCCGGAAGCGTATACGGAAAAGCTGATTTACCCGCACAATATTTTTTTGAATTTCTGGACGGAGACCGGTATTCTCGGCCTGCTCGGGGTTCTGTGGTTATGCGCCCTGGTTGTGCGTATCGCTTTCGAAAAAAACGGCGGGGAGAACTTTTTGCGCGATGCCTGTATTGCCGCGCTATTGGCCATGCTGGTACATGGTTTAGTGGATGTGCCGTATTTTAAGAATGATTTAGCCGTACTGACATGGATGATCTTGGCTATGCTAACGCTTTTCTGTTATCCCGCCCCCTCTGTTATTCCCTTAGCACCTGTCATTCCCGCGTCCCGAAGGGATCAGCCATAGCTGACAGGCGGGAATCCCATACTCAAAACGTTCACGGCCTTAGCAGGGGATCCCGCATACCTCCTCACGTCGGTTACGGGATGACAAGACATCCCCTTCGCATGTTATACTCATTTCATTATGAAACGTGTCCATCCTCCCATCAAAAAGGCCATTATCCCGGTCGCTGGTCTTGGTACCAGGTTTTTACCCGCCACAAAAGCCATCCCCAAGGAAATGTTGCCCGTTGTAGATAAGCCGGTCGTGCAGTATATCGTTGAGGAGGCCGTCGAGGCGGGGATTGAAGAGATTATTTTTATCAGCAGCCTTGGCAAGCGCGCCCTGGAAGACCATTTTGATTACAATTTCGAGCTCTCCTATAAGTTAAAAGACAAGGGCAAGCTCGATATTTTGAAGGAAGTTACAAAAATTTCCGATCTAGCTTCCTTTGCCTATGTCCGCCAGCCTTTGCAGATGGGAGACGGCCACGCCATTTTGATGGCCAAGCATTTGGTGCGCAATGAACCCTTCGTGGTCTTGTATGGGGACGATCTGACGTACAATCCGAAGAAATCACCGTTGCGACAAATGTTGGACGTGTACGAGACCTATGGTGATCCTGTGATTGCGACATATGAAGTATCCCGCAAAGAAACAAAATCGTATGGGATCATTGATGGGGTTAAAGTCGCGGACCATGTTTTCGAGGTGAAGGGTTTTGTAGAAAAGCCGGACCCGGAACACGCCCCTTCTACCCAGGCTGCCATCGGCAAGTATGTTGTCACCCCGGCCCTCCTCGCTGAGCTGGAAGGAATTAAGCCGGGCAAAGATGGCGAGTTCCGGCTGGCCGATGCCCTGACGCGGTACGTCAAAAATCATTCGGTGTACGCTTGTTCCGTACGGGGCGAGCGCTATGATTGCGGTTCAAAACTTGGCTGGTTGCAGGCAAATATCGCTTTTGCCCTCAAGAATAAGTAGTATGCTGGTGAATTAAAGAAGTTTTTGCGTTCGATTCTTTAACCCCTGTCATTCCCCCGCAGCCTTTAGCGTGCGGGGGAATCCAGTTGTCGAGCGTTTAACGTTCTGGATCCCCGCCTCCGCGAGGATGACAGGACAATGGGAATGATAAAAAGTATGAAACAAACATTTGTTCACCGTCTCGGCATCGGTTTGGTTGCTATCTCCTTAGTTTTTACCGGAGCCTCTTGCCGCAAGGGAGGTTCAATCGAAGCGCAGCAAGCTTTTAAGAACATTACCTTGCAGTATTGGACCGTTTTTAATTCACCCGAACACTTCCAGTCCGTGATCGCCGATTACCAGGCCATTCACCCGAATATCAAGATTGAAGTCAAAAAGTTTCGCTTTGAAGAATACGAGCAGACCTTGATCAATGCCCTGGCCGAAGACCGAGGTCCGGATATTTTTTCGGTGCACAACACCCAATTGCCGGGGTACAGGACCAAGCTGCTTCCTTTGCCGGCTGTGACGTCGCTTGCGTCTCAGTACACGACGGGGACGATCAAAAAAGAAGTTGTGACGGAATTGCGCAGCACCCGCAGCATCAACGAGTTTGACCTGCGCTCACAATTCGTCGAGCAAGTTTATAAAGATGTCTATCTTCCCGAGTTAACATTAAAGGGTGATGAGCCAGTGACGGGAGAAAACACGATCTACGCGCTGCCAATGGCCTTGGATACCATGGTTTTGTACTATAATCGCGACTTGCTTGATAATGCCGGCGTGGCCCAGCCGGCGCGGACTTGGAATGAATTTCAAGAGCATATCGGCCGCATTGCCCGTTTCGATTCGCAAGGGGATATCCTCGCGGCGGGGGCGGCCATGGGCACGGCGGACAATGTCCCGCGTGCCGTCGATGTCCTCGCTTTGCTTATGATGCAGAACGGCGCGGAGATGGTCACGGACGAGGGCGAGGTCTCATTCCATCGCATCCCCGACGCTTTGCGCGGCCAGCGTTCAACGATCCCTTCTGAAGACGCTTTGCGTTTTTATACCAGCTTTGCGAACCCCAACCAGCGTACCTATACCTGGAATGATAAGCAGATCGACGGCTTCCAAGCTTTCTTGCAGGGGAAGGTCGCCTATTTCTTTGGTTATGCCTACCACCTCGAGCAAATCCGCGGTTTGGCACCGAAGTTGAGTTTTGGTGTCAGCAATATGCCGCAGATCCAAGGCAACCCCGAGGTAAACTTTGCCAATTACTGGGTCGAGGGCGTCTCTCGCAAAACATTGAATGCCGATGCGGCCTGGGATTTTTTGCAATTTGCGACCAGCGCGACGGAAGCCCAGAAATTCTTAGCCGCGGCCAAGCGGCCAACGGCTCGCCGCGACCTGATCCAGCCTCAGTTGGACGACCCGGATCTCTTTGTTTTTGCCTCACAGGTGCTGAAAGCGAAGTCATGGTACAATGGCCAAGACGCTGGAGCCATGGAAGGGGTCATGAAAGCCCTGATCCGTGATGCCCTAGCTGGCGCCGCTGATTTCGATGACTTGCTAAAGCTTGCCGCCGAACGCATCCAGCAAACCCTGCGTTTATAACACCAACATGCGCTTCCTCTCCTTAAAGACTTTTTTTGCTGCGGGTGTCTTGTTCCTGGCCGTATTTTTTTCGTTCAGTGCAACAACCTTTGCCTCCAGCTATGATCAGGGGATTCTTGATCAGCCGGGTGGAAAAGCAAAATTCACAACGGAATCGCGCGACGCTGGCGGCTTGTTTAAGGGGGTGACCATCGCTTGTTGGCATGAAGGATCTTGCACGCTTTGCGACGGCCTGGTGGTGTTCATCAATGTTGCCAACGGCATCTTGCGCCTGCTCGCCATTGTCGCCGTCCTGTTCTTCGTCTACGGCGCGGGCTTGTTGGTTTTGTCGCAAGGCAATGAGGACCTGGTCAGCAAGGGAAAAGGTGCCCTTAAAGCGACGGTTATCGGTACGATCATCGTTTTAGTGGCTTGGCAGGTAATGTCCCTCGTGGTGTTTTTCATTGCCAGCAATAGTATTGGCGGGACAAACGAAAAAGATAAGGCTGGATTAAGCGGGCCCTTAAACTGGTACAATGCCGCGACCCTCTGTAACCAAGGCGGTACTGTTACGCTTCCACCACCCACGCCGGAACCAGCAACAACTCCAACCCCAGCACCAACTCCGTTGAGTGCACCATCTTCTCAACTACGACCTGGAACAATACCAGAATAATTAGTAGCTTTCGATTTACCTATGCGTTTCCGCTATTTCGTAAGCCTGGTTGCTGTATCGATAATGCTATTGCCGGCTAAAATTTTTGCTGCGGCTTCGTTTGAAAATCCACTCACTGGCAAGTCCAAATCCATGTCCTTGGCCGAATCTGTCGGTCTGCTCGTTCGCGGATTGCTCGGCTTTGCGGGTATTTTGGCCGTTATTTTTGTAATTATTGGCGGTGTGCGCATTATCTTTGCGGCCGGAA
>CAYHTI010000037.1:0-6805 GCA_964359515.1 uncultured Gammaproteobacteria bacterium
AATGCGGAAATCATCCAGTATCGATCTACCTATGTCTCATCAGGCTCCTTTACCTCGCGTGTTTTTGACAGCGGTAGTTTGCTGACGACATGGGATTTTATCCAGTGGGCCGAGCAAAATTTTTTCACGCTGACCGATTTGACCATCGCCACCAGGACGGGCAATACGCCGACGCCTGACGGCACCTGGTCGGGTTACAGCGCCGAGTTGGGAAATTATGCTGGTTCTGCTATCACTTCGCCTGCCGGCCGTTATTTTCAGTATCGCGCTTCCTTCACAACCTCTCAGCCATTACTTGCCCCCACGTTGTTTGATGTGACTATTTCTACGAATGATCCAAATATCACCAGCCAGATGAACGATACGAGCATGGTCAATGCCTCAGACGGCTGGGCCGTGGGAAGCGGCGGCCGCATTTTGCGCTGGAGCGGGGCATCCTGGGCCACGTTCGCCTCATTGGCCGTCAGTGACTTAAATGAAGTAGACACGATTTCCACAGCCGACGGTTGGATGGTCGGAGATAGTGGTACGATTTTTAGGTGGCAGGGGGTTGCTTGGAATTCAGACGCATCGCCAGTGACCAATGATTTAAATGCGCTCGACATGGTGTCGAGTCCGGATGGATGGGCTGTCGGCGCCAGCGGTAAAATTTTACGTTGGAATGGGACGGCCTGGAGCCAATATGCTGATACGGGCTCTCAAACCTGGAATTCGGTCTATATGTTAAGCTCCACGGATGGGTGGCTCGTCGGCAATGGCGGGCTTATTTACCAATGGAACGGCGGCGGCTGGGCTTCGGTCGGTTCGCCGGTCAGCGATAATTTGCTTTCTGTGTATTTTCTCTCAGCCAGCGATGGTTGGGCCGTTGGAGCTTCCGGTAAAATTCTGCGCTACAATGGCACGGTTTGGAGCGAATATGCCGATGCCGGGACGATACAGTTGGAAAAGGTGCATTTTTCCGGCAGCTCGTTCGGCTATATAGTCGGTGCCGGCGGCAAAATTATCCGCTGGAATACCAGCTTGGCAAGCTGGATCGTGGACAATTCACCGACCACGCAAAATCTGTATACGGTTGAGTTAGTTTCCACGTCTGAAGGCTGGGCCATGGGTGCAAATGGCACCATTATTCATCTGCTAGGTGGCAGCACAAGCGGTTATGTGAGTCCTGGGACGTTCCTCTCATCGGTCATTGACAGTGACACGACGGCTACGACCTGGGAGACCTTGTATTGGAGCGAAGTGCTGGCGCTGAATACGGACCTGACGGTCGCGGTCCGTTCGGGTAATACTGCGGTTCCAGACGGCACTTGGACCGCATTTTCTTCCGAATACACGACCGCAAGCGGGGCAGACCTCGCCTCGAGCGGCAGGTATTTACAATACCGCGTGACCCTTACCACGATGGATCCTTTACAGACGCCGCAACTTTCAGACATTACGGTAACCTATAAGCCATGACACCTTTTCGACATCTTGCTGCGTTGCGTTCAGGCACGGCTTCAGGATTTACCCTGATCGAATTGTTGATTTACGTCGCGTTCATCAGCATTATGGCGACCGTCTTCGTGAATTTTTCCCTAGATATCGCTGGGTCTGCGCAGAAATCGCGCGTGCGCCAGGAGGTGCAGCAAAACGCGCGATTCGCCATGGATCGTATGCTACAGGAAGTGCGTGCGGCCGAAGGACTGAATGTCGGGGCCTCCGTGTTTGGTTCTCATCCTGGTATTTTGTCGCTGGGAACCTCCGTGCCGGCGACCAATCCGACCGTCTTTGATATAAGCGGCGGGGTTTTGCGGATGACACAAGGTGCTTCATCGCCCGTGGCGCTCACCGCTTCAAATTTGCAGGCGAGTAATCTGGTATTTGAAAACCTGGCCATTGCTGGCCGTACGCAGCATGTACGGTTAACGTTTACCTTGCGCCATCCAAATCCCGACAACACGGAGATTTATAATGCAAGCGTGACACTGTATGGCAGCGCCGTATTGCGCGAGCTTGTCGACTAACCATATGCAACACAGACATCGCCGAGGATTTGTCGCCGTTACAACCGTATTGATCGTTGCTACTATTACGCTAACAGTCGCGGTGACAGCCGCCTTGCTTGGCATCAATGAGATGATTTTGGGATTCATTGCCAGTGAATCCCAAGAATCGTTGCAGCTCGCAGACGGTTGCGCCGAAGAGGCTTCCTACCGTTACAAGCGCGATGCCACTTATGCCGGAGGGACAATTCCTTTTGTCGGAGGAACGTGCACGGTTTCCGTATCAGGCGCCGGCGCGACGCGTACGATCACCAGCACGGTGATATTGGGCGATTATACGCGAAGCGTGCAAACCAGTGTGACGCGCGGCACGAATATAAGCGGTAATGCCGTCGGCGTAGATGTCACATCATGGAGCGACCAATAAAAAACTATGGCCATGTTTAAAGGCAATCTCGGACAAATAGGGCTCGATGTATCAGACGGCTCCCTAGAGGCCGTGCAGTTAAGGTCGAGCAGAAAATCGACCTCTTTTCAGATGGTCGGCTGGTCGCGGATCGTGTTGCCGCCTGGGGCTGTAACCGCGGGAATAGTCATGAAAGAGCCGGATGTTGTTGAATCTTTGCGCCAACTTTTTTCCAAACCGACTTTTGGATCGCTTGATGGCCGCCAGGTCGTCCTGAGCATTCCCGAGCACCAGGCTTATCATTATGTGGCTTCGATTTCCTCGTGGGAAAGCAATGGCGGGCTTTTTAGCCAGGTGCAATCCTATTTGGCCGCCAAGCTGCCTTTACCCATTGATTCCGTGCATTGGGATTGGCGCATCGTGGGTGAGCAAACGTCGCGCGTTTTTGTTTACATCTGCGCGATCCCCCGCGAAGTGGTTGAGGGTTACAGGAAGCCGCTTAAGTCCCTGGGCATGGTTGTATCGGCCGTGGAGCCGCAAGTGTTGTCGGTCATGCGGCTTTTTTGGCCAAAAATGTCATTACCTGAACCCGTATTAATGATCGATATCGGTAGTCAGGAAACGGCCGTGGCCACCTTTGACGATGTCGGCATCCATCAGTCGTCCGTCGTGCTTTCAGGCGCGTCGAAATCCAGCGAACAGCTGGCGCGCGCGCTGAAGGCCGAACTTGCTACGGCCGAACAAGTTATACGGTCAATCGGCTTGCGAAACGTGAAGCACCCAAAAACACCGCTCATCCACCAGGCGATTAAAGAGCAGCTCATTCCGATATTGACGGAGGCGCAGCAGCATGTGGTTTACTACAATGTGCAGCCCCATCTGGAGCCGGCCTTGATTAAGCAAGTTTTGCTGCTGGGGGGCGGATCCCTCGTGCCTGGCGTGGCCGAGACTTTGGCACATGAGTTGAAACTTACGGTCATGCCGCCCACGATGCGCTTGACGATCAAGCCGACCCTCTCACCGCAAGACCTGTCTTTGCTGGCGTGTGCTTTGGGCGCTGCCGTGCGTGGTACCATGGCCCAACAGGCCCGTGAAGAGGAAATAAATGTTTTGGCGACACACCGGTCGTTTCGCCAGCCCAAACATTCGTGGATCGATAAGTTGAAGAAGAAATTTTCGAAAGCAAAGGTTGTGCCGGAGGCAGAAGGGAAGGAGGCAGTGTAAACATATGTTGCCGCCCGGTCGAAGACTAAAATCGCTGAAGGGCATGATCCCGTTGGAACTGCTGTTTTCTGTTTGCTTGATTGGCGGGCTGTTGCTTTTGGCGGCAATCTTGATTGAAAAATCACTGGCAGTGCAAAATTCTCGCGATCTGTTGCGTTTTAACCAGGTACAGGTCATTTTGGGCAGCATCTTGGAATACCAAATCGACCATGCCGGCGCTTTGCCAGCACAGATTGTTTCGGGGGTGGGGACAGCGCAAATGATTGCCTTACCCGGGGAAGTTTGCACAAATATCTGTGAAAATCATCCCGTCCTTGCGGAGTGCCTAGATTTAAGCGCTCTTGTGCCGCGCTACCTTGCCGCCATTCCACAGGACCCATTCTTTACAAAGCTTGGCCCCAGCGGGTATTATATACACAGAGAACACGATCAGGGGGTGCTGACGGTCGGCGCCTGCGAATCGGAAATCCACGCAGTCATCGAGTCTAGCCGTTAGTTCGCCAAAAATAATTTTTACGTGTTATGAAAGACCAAAAAGGTTTCACGCTTATTGAGCTGTTGATTGTCATTGTCATCATTTCAATTTTGGCGGCTATTATTTTTGTCGCCGTTGATCCTGCTACTCGCTTCGGCGATGCCCGCAATGCGCGGCGCCGCTCCGAGGTCGTCTCCATTTTAAACGCGGTGCTTCGCTACCAGGTTGATAACAACGGCTCCCTTCCCGCCGGACTCGACGCTGTCGCTGCGTCTTCGCAGGTTATGGGCACAGCTGGCATTGGCTGCGATGTAACTTGCACGAATGGCGGCACCACGCTTGCAGCCTGTCTTGATCTGACGACTCCATTAGTTGATGCGCATTTGGCTTCGATCCCCTTAGATCCGAATTCCGGTACGGCGGCTAATACCGATTACTATATTAATCGCACGGCCAATGGCCGTATCCTTGTCGGCGCTTGTGACCCTGAAAACGGGGCAACCATTAGCGTCACACGTTAAGAGTCGATCGAAAGAACCACTATGAAAAACCAAAAGGGTTTCACGCTCATCGAGCTGCTCATTGTGATCGTGATCATCTCCATCTTGGCTGCCATCATCTTCGTAGCCGTTGACCCGGCCACTCGTTTCGGGGATGCGCGCAATGCCCGCCGTCGTTCTGAAGTGGTTTCGATTCTGAACGCCATCTTGAAGTTTCAGGTGGATAATGACGGCGATTTGCCTGCTGGCATTGATGCAGTCACAGCATCTTCTCAAGTGCTCGGAACGTCTGGTACCGGTTGCAATACCACCTGTACGGCCACCACAACGGTTGCCGCTTGTGTCGATTTAAGCACCAATTTAGTGGATCAATATCTTGCAGCCATTCCGACGGATCCAAACACGGGCACCGCTGCCAATACCGATTATTATATCAACAGGACAACCAGCGGCCGCCTGCTTATCGGCTCCTGCGATCCTGAAAACTCTGCGGTCATCAGCGTGACGCGCTAAAAGTGCCACCAAACAAAAAACCTCCCCGAACGGGGAGGTTTTTTGTTTGGTGGTTCTGGTTGTTTGGGCCTATTCCTTGCTGGCTAAATATTTTTCTGCGTCAAGCGCGGCCATGCAGCCGAATGCCGAGGCGGTGATGGCTTGGCGATAGCGGTAATCATGGACATCGCCAGCGATAAAGACGCCGGGAACCTTGCTCTTTGTTGCGTCAGTAACGATCAGGTATCCTTTAACGTCCAGCTCTAGGTAGGGCTTAAACATTTCTGTATTTGGCATATGGCCGATAGCCACGAACACGCCTTCTCCTGCGACCTCAGACAGTTCACCCGTTTTGAGATTTTTTAAACGCAGGCCTGAGACTTTTTGCTCACCGAGGACTTCCGCGACTTCCGTGTCCCAGATAAAACCAATTTTCGCATTCGCTTTAGCGCGTTCTTGCATGAACTTGGAGGCGCTGAGCGTGTCGCGGCGGTGGATGACCGTCACCGAAGAGGCGAATTTGGTGAGGAAGTTTGCTTCTTCCATGGCCGAGTCGCCGCCGCCAATCACGAAGATTTTTTTATTCTTGAAGAAGGCTCCGTCGCATGTCGCGCACGAAGAAACGCCCCGGCCGCGTAAGCGCGTTTCCGATTCTAGCCCAAGCCAGCGCGTCGACGCGCCTGTGGCGATGATTACGGTTTCGCCGGAAAATTTCTGGCTGCCGGTCTTTACCGTGAATGGCGCTTTGCTGAAATCAACAACTGTCGCATCTTCATAAATGAGGGTCGCGCCAAAACGTTCGGCTTGCTTGATCATGGTCTGCATTAATTCAGGTCCCATGATGCCATGCTCAAAGCCGGGGAAGTTTTCTACTTCGGTGGTCATCATCAACTGGCCGCCCGGCGTTTTGCCGGCGATGAGTATGGGTTTTAATTCGGCGCGCGCCGCGTAGATGGCGGCAGTCAATCCGGCCGGGCCGGATCCGATGATGATCATCTTGCTTTCAGTCTTGGCCATAAAACAGTGAGAGGCCCATGCGGTAACGCAGCGGCCTTAATAACAATCGATTCACTTCAGTTTAATACAGTCTGTCAGTCACCGCAAAGTTCATTACGGTTTTAAATAGGAGATGGTTATCCACAGCCTGAACCCCCTTATTTTATCGGTATTTCTTGTTTCAGGCGCTCTTACGGGGGAGAATGGCCCCAAATTTAAGGAATTATCCACAGAATGTTAATAGCTTTTGACAAAAAACTACACACTTTTAGCCTTTTGTAAATTGATTTTTCTTTGATATTGATAAATTTTGTCAAATTATATTGATACATTGCGAACATTAGCAAATGGCTAAGGTGTACTACTATTGACAAATATCATATTTTTCGTTACGGTACGACGATTTGTCGGTGTCTTATCCACATCCTTGCGTTAGAATATGGGTAAGAGACCGACGAAGGGCAAGACCCTCATCCGGTCGTGTTTCTGATTGTAGTTTGACAACAAAATAGAATCTCGTTTTTCCGCAATCGTGGCGCGTGCTACGAGGCGGAGAGACAACAACCCCAGACCGGCGACCCGCCGGCCGAAGGAGCACTCCCATGACTTCGCGTTTCACTGTGCCGGCGGCCCTCGCGGTCGCCCTGAGCTTCGCCCTCGCTTTCGCCGGTTGCGGGGGTGGGGGGGGTGGGGGTGGTGGTGGCAGCGGACCGCCTCAGGGCCCGCC
>CAYHTI010000038.1:0-6767 GCA_964359515.1 uncultured Gammaproteobacteria bacterium
GTTCCATTGAACAAGACGCGGATATCGTTATGTTTATTTACCGCAAAGCCGCTGACCGCAACTACCGCCCCGAAGAATTGACGGATGAAGAAAAGCGCATCGGTGAAATCCATATTTCTAAACACCGCAATGGCCCAACCGGAGTGGTCAAGGTTTTCTTCGACGCCGCAAAGGTAAGTTTCAAAAACCTCGAGAAGCGGTTTATGGAAATGCCGGCTCCACCTCCTATCAGGCAGCTGCCACCTAATGAACCGATTAATATCCCTCAATTTTAATAACCAGTTTAAAACCGGAAACTAAACCCTACAATTTATGAGCATGTTTTCCAAGCTAAAGCAGATTAAAGACCTCCGCGACAAGGCTAAAATTATCCAAGGGGCACTGGCCGAAGAGATCATTGATGTGGAACTCAAGGGTGTCAAAATGCAAATGGATGGCAACCAGCACGTCAAATTTGTGCAGATTAGCGATGAAATGATGCAAGATAAGACCCGCTTAGAGGCCGCCTTGGTGGACCTCATCAATGACGGCGTCAAAAAAGTACAAAAGGCCATGGCCACCAAGCTCTCTAAAATGGACGGCCTCGACCTGCCTGGGCTGGGATAACTATGCTCCGCTTCCCTGAGCCGATCCGCAACCTGATCGAATATTTCGACAAACTTCCCGGGATTGGACCGAAAACGGCCGAGAAGCTTGTTTTTTATTTGCTCAAGCAGCCTAAGGCGTACTTGCGCGGTTTCAGTGAAGCCTTGCAGAAAATGCACGACTCATTAGGCGTCTGCCGCAACTGCCAAAACTTTTCCGCCCAGGAAGTTTGCGAGATTTGCCGCGACCCGCAGCGCGACACGAGCATGATTTGCGTGGTTTCCGAGCCGCATGACCTAGCCGCGGTTGAGCAAAGCGGAGAATACCGCGGCGTCTACCATGTCCTTGGCGGCACGCTCAACCCCCTCGAAGGTATTACGCCAGAGATGATCAATGTCCAATCCCTGATGACGCGCTTGGACACGCAGCGCGTCCACGAAGTCATTTTCGCTTTCAATCCTGACTTTGAAGGCGAGGCAACCGTGCTCTATCTGCAAAAATTGCTCAAATCCAAGCCCCATTTGAAGCTCACTCGCTTGGCGCAAGGCTTACCAATGGGCAGCGTTGTGGAATATGCCGACGAAATTACCCTTGCCAAAGCGATTAAAGGACGAACCAGCTTATAACTTTATGCAAAAAAAGCGCTCCCCTAAAATTGTAATCCGTCCTTACCGCAGCAGCGACAAGAAAAAGCTTCGTTCTTGTATTGAATCCTTGCAAGACCACTTTGTAAGCATTGACGTGACAGGTACTTTTACGCGCCAGCCAGGATACGGCCGCGTCTATGGAAACTACGTTCTGAATGAAGTTAAAAAGCACAAAGGCGTTATCTACCTGGTTACTCAAGGCCAAGAACTCATAGGCTTTATTGCTGGCGCGATCTATAAAGCAACCATATTCGAACAGACCTATATGATTCCCAAGCTGACGGGCTGGGTGCTTTTGCTCTATGTTGACGCCGCTTATCGCGACCAAAAAATCGGCACGGAGCTGATGGACATGCTTGAAAAATATTTTACCAAAAAAGGCTGCGAAAACATCCGCTTGGAGGCCGTAGGCTCCCATGACAGGCCGTATGCATACTACAAACGACGCGGCTATCACGCCTGGGCCGTTGACATGATTAAACCGATCAAAAGATCCTCTTGATATGCTGATAAAAGAAGACCTGCCCAAACTAAGGGACGACATTCGTTTCGAAGCGACGCTAAGGGGGCATCTATTGCGGTTTTACAGTACCTGGGGTTTATTCAATCCCAAAGATATCGATGATGGCACGCGTTTATTACTCGAACAAATTGAGCTAAAAAATCCGCAAACAGTTTTAGACCTTGGTTGCGGTTACGGAGCGCTGGGTTTAGCTCTTGCAGCAGATCTCCCCTCTGCAACCGTACACCTGGTCGACAAGGATTTTGTCGCGGTTGAATATGCCAAGAAAAACGCGACAGCAAACAAATTAAACAACTGTGAAGCATATCTCAGCAATGGCTTCAGTCATGTGCCGAAGGACATGAAATTTGACCTCATTGTTTCAAACTTACCCGCCAAAGTCGGCAAGGAGCTGCTGTATATCATAATGAATGACGCTAAAAACCATCTAAATCCAGGCGGATCATTTTACGTGGTCACAATTTCCGGCCTGAAGGAGTACATAAAGCGCGAGTTTAAAGATGTTTTTGGCAATTTCACCAAGGTCAAACAAAGCAAAACATATGTTGTCTCGCTGGCAGAAAAAACCACATAACGAACCGGCACCAAACCGGTATTAAACCTGAAGCCAAACCGGATGTTAAACCTTTATCTTGTATGAACAACCTCACCGACCTATTTACTTTGTTAGAGGTCACGCGAGCCCAGCCGCAGTACGGCTACGCCCTTTCGGGGCTCAAGCAGCATGAACTGAGCAATTTAGCAGAGCACCACTATCTGGTTACCGTTATCGCCTGGCAGCTTGCCCTGATGGTGCAGAAACAGGGCGCCGCGATTAATGTTCAAAAGGTCCTTGAATTTACTTTGATTCACGATCTGGGTGAACTTTTTGGCGGCGATATTGGTATGCCCTACGCAAAAGCGAACCCGAAAGCACGCGAACTTGCCAAAGCTTTTGAAGCGGAAAATCAGAATTTCCTTGCCCAATTTTTCGGCGAACAAAAAAGCCGCTATCTTAAACTCAGCCAAGAAATCATGGACGCCAAAAGCGATGAAGCGATCATCGCCAAAATCGCCGATTACATGGAGGTCACTCACTATAAGGCCTATGTGAACTTGTTCTCACAAGCCGACCTGGATTTGATAGAGCCGAAGCTTGAAGCGATGATGATCAAGATGAAAGACGCTGTCGCGAAGACGGCTCTGGCAGCTTTCCTAAAAGAGTGGTTAAACCATGTAGCGAAAAAGAGTCCGCGAGAGATTGTCACAGGATCCGCAAGCTGAACGCACTAAAATCAAAATCCCCGCTCGTCGCGGGGATTTTTTGTGCTTATTAGGCATTGATCTTTTCGATTCTCACCTTGGTGTGGATCTGACGGTGATTTTTGGTGCGCACATGGCGTGTCTTATGGCGGAACTTGACCGTGGTCACCTTTTCACCTTTTTTGGTGGAAATAACCTTGGCGGATACTTTCGCGCCCTTTACGGTCGGCTGGCCAACTTTGACGGAAGCGCCGTCCTCGGCAGCAACCAAAAGCACCTGGTCGAAATCTACGCTCTGGCCGTCTTCGACTTCCAATTTCTCGATGTCGATAATGTCGTTTTCTTTGACGGCGTATTGTTTGCCGCCGGTCTTGATGATCGCGATCGTTGCCATAAAAAAATGGGCAGCCGCCGGCGTCCTAAATAAGGAACTTTTTTGGCCGGTTGGCATACCGTTTGTATGTGCGGATAGTACCGAAATCAGCGGTTTCTGTCAAGAATTACCAAGAAACCACATCCCCCACCTTCATACCCTTTCGAGCTGCTTGCCCCGCATTGATCTCTAAAACCGTATCAGCCGGCTCAGGCGACTGGAAGCGTGCTGTTTGGCCATTATTAAGCCCAGGAGGCGGCACATCGCGCTCTATGCCGATAACCTTGCCATCACGGATCCAAAGCACGTCTAAAGGGAACTGCATGTCTTTCATCCAAAAATAGCGGTTGGCTGGTCGGGAAAAGACGAAAAGCATACCCGCATCCTCATCTAAAGACACGCGGCCCGATAACCCTCTGGCTTGCGACAAGACATTGTCTACAATTTCAATTTGGAAGACGGCGCGTTCTCCCACCTTTAATTGCCCAGCCGAAGTTTTTTGGCTGCGGAACCAAAACAATAACAAAGCTGAGAGCAAGGCGGCCAAAATGATAAGTAAAGCATGCTTCATAGCTGTTTGACGCGCGCCTGGCGCACTAAGAAATAACCGAACAAGAAGACCAAGACGGCTGCTACGGAAAAGACATACCACTGGCTGCTGCCTTGGTAGATGAAGGCAAACACCCCACACACGGCTGCCCAGGCGTATAAAACCAAAGCCGCCGCGCGTTGCGATAAGCCGGAAGCGAGGAGGCGATGGTGAATATGCTTTTTATCCCCTACCGAAAGTGGTTTACGTTCAAACATCAAGCGGCGCAGGATGACCCAGATCAAATCTAGGATCGGCAGGGACATGACAACAAGTGTGGTGACAACCTTACTTTCAGAAATGATGGCTAAGGTCCCCAAAAGAAAACCTGCCAGGGTGCTGCCGCTTTCACCGAGAAAAATTGAGGCCGGATGGAAATTGAAAACCAAAAAGCCAGCAAAGCACGCTGCAACAAGCAAGGCGATGAAGGCTGTTTCTGGTTGGCCGATTTTGGGCGATAAACTTGTGAGAAAAACCACGAGCGAGCCGATAACCGTGATGCCTGAAACAAGCCCATCTAGACCGTCAAAAAACTTGGTCGCATAAATCACGCCCAACAACCAAAGCAAAGTGAACAAATCCGTGAGGAGCGTAATTTTATACGGCAAACCGCCAAACCAGAAGATCGTGATGTCCACCTGGTCTAAAAACCACTGACCTCCGGCTGGGTTGGTGAGGGATTCAATGCCAATGCCGCCAGCGATAACCGTGATTGCCGCCAGAACAGGCCAAATAATTTGCTTACGCTGGGATAAATCATAGCAGTCATCTAAAATGCCACCGATTACCAGCCACAGTCCGCCAGCGAGTAAACCAATCAAGTGCTTGGTCACGATTGATCCGGCCGGAAGTACGCCGAAAACAATAGCTAAGATGATCGCGACCAGGAATGCGGCATAAATACCAACGCCGCCTAAAAGTGGAATGGGACGATCGTGGATTTTCCGTTTTTTTCCTTGCGGGTCATCAACGATACCGTGAGACAAAGCAAAACGGCGCACAAAAAAAGTCGCCGTCAGGCTTAAAATAAAGGCGGCCACGGATAAAACCGTAAACAAGGCCATATAACAAGCTAATCTTGGTCGGGCGTGGAAGAATCAGATGACGTCTCGCCGTTCATGTCACCCGCATAAGTCTCGCGAATAACGCGCACGCGGTTTTCGACTTGCTGCAAATGCTTTTTGCATGACTGGACAATCTTAAGGCCGTCTTCGTAGAGATGAAGGGCCTTGTCCAACTCCACATCTCCGGATTCGAGCTGTTCAACAATCTTATTCAACTGTTCAAAAGACTCGCCGAACTGGAATGACTTTGCTTTTGTAGGTTTTGCCATATAAATGAAGTCTAAAACAAGCGGCCGTTTTCTACAATGTGCCCGCCTTTTTCGGTTACTTGCGAAGTAAAAGCGCCGTCAGCCACCTCAGTTTGCACTAGTTGCCCAGATTTGACCTGCTTGAGAGTACGAATGACTTTTCCGTCACTTCCCCGCGCGATCGCATACCCTCGCTGCAAAACGCCTTTGGGGTTGAACGACGACAAGAGCTGGGACAAACGAGACAAGTCAGAGCTCTGCCGTTCAATGATATGACTGGCTGTGACATTAATGCGCCTCGTGATGGTCTCGATGGAATGTGTGAGGCCAGCCAAACGGGTCTGGTAGCCGTGAAATGACGAAACGAGTCTTTGCTGTAATTGGTCAAACGACCCTAAACGTGAGCGCACCTGATGCTCCATACGAGTCATCTTCTCCTGCAGAGACCAGGAAATGTTTTGCAGACGTCCGCGCAAATTTTGCTCCATGGTTTTGGCATGTTGGCTCAACTGCCAGTCGATCTCCTTTTTATCAGGTACGCAACGCTCGGCCGCATTCGACGGCGTGGAAGCCCGTACATCAGCCACCAGCTCGGCTAAGGTTGTGTCTCGCTCATGCCCCACGCCACAAATGACCGGGATGCGCGAGGCGTATACGGCGCGGCAAACGCTTTCGCTATTAAAGGCCTGCAAATCTTCTAAGGAACCGCCGCCGCGCGTTAAAACGATAATATCGACGGGGTGATAGCGGTTAAACCAGGCTAAAGCGTCGGCTAATTGCGCAGGAGCATCATTTCCCTGCACTAAGGAGGGCCGGACAATCACTTTCACACCAGACCAGCGATTTTCAAGGATGCGCAAAAAATCAGTGTAAGCCGCGGCCTCTGGTGAAGTGACTAGGCCGATCGTTTGCGGAAAGCGCGGAATTGGTTTTTTATGCTCTGGAGCAAACAGGCCTTCGGTTTCTAACTTCGCCTTGGTCAATTCAAAAGCGCGGCGTAAAGCGCCTTCCCCCACCGGCTCTACCCGCTGCACGGTAAAACTATAGCGGCCATACGGTACGTAAATGCGCGGTGTACCCAGTACTTTGATCTCCATGCCATCGGCAATGACCTGGTCGAGCTGGTAGATGGTCATGAAGCAGTTAATCTTGCTGCCCTTATCCTTCAAATCAAAAGTCACCCACTTATTCTGGCTAACCCGATAGCCGCTGACCTCGCCTTGCACCCAAACATGCACCTTGGCCATGATGTCATTGACCAAAGAGTTGAACTCGGTGACGCTCAAGATTGGTAGTTCAGGAACGGACATGGATAAACAAAAAATGGCTCAAATAAAGCCATTTTATGCTATCACATTCGCTGTAATGCTGCATCTAACTCAGTGAGAGCTCCTTATCCATCAAAACAAACTCTTGATGGCCAAAATCATTGGGTAAATGCGTTCGAACTTTATACCCTAGCTTTTCGTAAATTTTTCTTGCTTCCCAATTTACAC
>CAYHTI010000039.1:0-6691 GCA_964359515.1 uncultured Gammaproteobacteria bacterium
CCCCCCCCCCCCCCCCCCCCCCCCCCCCCCCCCCCCCCCCCCAGAAGGTGATTTTTTGTGGGGGCGTATGCAATACGCACCCACACACGGAAAACACACTTATCTGTCATGGGGATCGATTTTCCATTTGGAGGGATTGTCATGTATGTATTGCCGGATCCGGTTCAATGCAGCTTCTGTTCGGACAATATGCTCATAATAATTGCTTTGCCAGATTGGAAATCCGGATGTCTTTAGATGTTGATTGGCTGATCTTGTCGAGGCCGCTTTAAATCCGCGAATAATCGCTCCCAATGTTTGTGACGGTGATTGGAATTTGGTCTTTTGTCGTCGCGGCGTATTGCATACGCCCCCATCTTCACGACAATCCCCCCGTGTCTCAATGTAAACGATCATATGCATATGATCTGGCATCACAACGAATTCATCTAATCGCACATTGGGTCGTATTGCCGATGTCTGCTTCCAGATATCTTCCACAATCCGTCCGATTTCGGACAAATACATTTTGCCTTTTTTAATTCTTCCGAACACTTGTTGCCGCTCGCTGGTACACACCGTCACAAAATACCATCCTGGTGACGCATAATCATAATGCGGCAATCGCAGCGACTGGCGTTTTAATTTTTGCATAATAAAAACCCCGCAGGTCGAAATGAGGCGGGGCTTTTATAAAGGTATTATAGCAAAATTGCGACCGTAGTTCAACGTTTTACCTTATATCTCAACTGCACAACGCTGCCTTGATAAATCTCTTTTGAGACGTACTCGAGGTTCAGGCCCAAGTCCAACGGTGCAAACACGGGTAATCCTTGTCCGATGATAACAGGCTCGTAATTGAAAATGACCTCATTAATGAGCCCGAGCTTTGCAAAAGACGCGTTTAAGCCAGGACCACCAGCTAGATAGGCTTTCGTATAGCCGTCCTCCTCCAACAAAGCCAACGCTTCTTGTGGCGAGGAAACGACCGTGAAGCCTGGCGCGCTGATATTTTTTGCTTGCGAAACAATAATTTTTTTCGTGCCTTTTACATCATCAAAACCAAAATCCTTGTAGTACTTTTTGACCATCTCGTATGTATTGCGGCCAATGATAAAATTCCCGCACTCCTTGGACAGCTTTAAAAACACTTCCCAACCATAATCAGACAAAAAATCTTCCTCGCCATTTTCACGCGCGACAAAACCGTCAGCAGACATAGCCATAAACAGGACGGTGTGGATGGATGATTGCGACATATAAATCAAACCGCGGCGATCCATCTTTTATTGGGTCATGATCAAAATAACGACTGGCAACAGCGCGGCGAAGGCAATAAGCAGGGCCACCAACCAAATCGGTACAGCACGTTTGCCGGCCGGGGCTTTGCTAGGAAATCGCTTGCTCACGCGATAACCAACATACCAAGCCGCAACCACGGATATGGCCACGAAAGTACCAGACACGGCACCGAATTCATTATCGCCCATGTCCCCGTACCAACCGTCGCGGCTGCTCACTTCTCGCTGCAACAAAAATCGGCCGACGGGCGAATCTTTGTACTTAAAAACAAAGGCCGCTCCAGCCGCCAATAGCAGGATCAACACTAATACGCTGGCGAGGGTTCCTTGCCAAGAAAGGGCGAACTCATGGTCATTGGGATTGGCTGGCATAAAAGCAGGTAAATTCCACCGAAGTATATCATGCTGGGCTTGCTAGGCACATTTTCCCCTTGGTTTTTGTATAAGTTTTGACCCCTTTTTATGATTTAATTTCCATGTTTTATGCGCCGACACAACTACCTGCTCTGGTTGCCGGCTGTCGCGCTCCTGCTCATTGTTGGACTCGGTTATGCGAGCCACCAGGCATACGCGCAAAGCCAAGACCAGGACCAGGAACAAGACCAACGCAGCCGAGACGAAGACCCGCGCGACACCACTGAATCTGAATACCGCTATCGTCTCGAAGATGTAAAAGCTAAATTCGAGACATTGGGGGAAGAGGTAACAAACTGGGGTAACCGCGCGAGCCAGGAATGGTCCCAATATGAAGCATTGATGAAACAGCAAGGTGACGATCTCTCTAGGAAAATTGATGAAATGAAGTACCGGGCTGGAGCTGAATGGCAGCAGCTGTCCGCTGAAGTGCAACAGGGATTGAAAGCACTGGATGACCTGTATGAACAAGCTGAAGAGAAGTTCAAGCTGTAGGAACTTGGGACGCAAAACACCGGCGGAAGCCGGTGTTTTGTAATTTGCCAAAATATCCCGTCAAACTTGCTAATTGGGCTAGCCCATGGTTTAACTCCTTTGATCTCCACAATGCAAGGAGCAAAGGGTTATGAACTTGGTCGGTGTACCGGCGGACAAAATCGAACTCCCCAAGGGGTTCGACCTTCACAACCACTTCCGTCGCGATGCAAGAACCGAAGCGGCCCTGCGCTACACGGCCAGGTGTTTCGACTGGGCGCTGGTCATGCCCAACCTGTCCCCAAACCCTGTCCTGACGGGAGCGGACGCGGAGTCGTACCGCAACACGATCATGGAGGAGGCTGCACAGCAGGATATTCGTGGTTTCACTCCGGTGATGACGATTCAGATCACCGAAGCCACCACGCCTGAGATGATCATTGCTGCCCGTTCCGCTGGTGTGGCTGCCGGTAAGGTCTACCCGCTCGGAGTGACGACCAACTCTGGTAATGGCATGACGATCACAGCCATGACCAAGCGCATGCATGCAGTCTGGAAGGCGATGTCGGACGCGGGCATGATCCTGTGCCTGCATGGTGAGATGCCGGAAAGCGCGTACTGCCTCGACAAGGAACGCGACTTCCTGCCCACGCTGCGCTGGCTCAGCCAGAACTTCTCAAGCCTCAAGATCGTGCTCGAGCATGTAACAACCGCCGAGGCGGTGGATACCGTCCTCCAGCTTCCACGCAACGTGGCGGCCACGATCACGGCGCACCATCTCAAGCTCACGCTCAATGACGTGATCGGTGGCAGCCTGGACCCGCATGCCTTCTGCAAACCCGTGGCCCAGCATCCCAACGACCGCCAGGCCCTGCGTCACGCGGCAACGTGCGGGTCAACCAAGTTCTTTTTCGGATCCGACTCGGCACCGCATACCAGCAAGGCCAAGCATGCGGACGGCTGCGCGGGCATTTTCAGCGCCCCCGTGGCGATCGAGACGCTGGTGGAAGTCTTCGAGGAACAAGGTAAACTCGAAGCCCTCTCGCAATTCCTCACGATCGGTGGGGTCTTCTACGGCCTACCGACGCCCAGCCGAACGATCCAGCTGCATCGCAAGCCGTACGAAGTCCCTCGCGACATCAACGGCGTGAAACCCTACCGCGCGGGTGAAACCCTGCGTTGGCAAGTGATGTGAACGAAAGCGCCGCGAGCCTGTCCCTGGGCTCCCGGCGCTGTTTTTAGTAAAGGTACTACCTGTTACTGAACTTTAACTGGAGATTTTTGTAGAGAAAGTGAGTTGATTCTGAAATCAACGGTTAACTTGTACTTAAATTTTTTAAACAAACCGACGCCAACGATAGTATCACCCGGATTTATAAGCACATCTACTAATCTTGAAGTGCCTTCCATATCGACCAAAGCAAGGGACGCCGGCATAAACTTGGATTCCCCATTCCCAAGCTGAACGGATTCAGTATGCGTCACCTCAAGGCCAAGTTCTTTTGCCGTTTCCTCAGATAATTTAAGCTCTCCTGTGAATCCGGTATCAATCAACACAACAAGTCTTTGAACGCTAGATTTCCAAGCAACGGTAAGTGCAATGAGAGGTCTATTATTAATAACTTCGCCAGATACCATATCCTATACCCTCCTAAGGCTTGCGAGGGTTTCTGCTGTGGAGTGGCCAACCTTTACTACATAAAAAACCTTATCTGGATGCTCTCTACGAGCTAACTCCACCGCTTCAGCGCTGGAATTACCAAGGTATGCTTTTTTCTGATTAATTTCTATAGCCAAAAATTTACCAGTGCTGACCGGTTCGTATTGTTCTTTTATACTCTGGTAAATTTTATCACCCTCCTCTGAAATCCTTTGAAGATCAGCTTTTTTTATCAATTCCTCAGAATTCATAGGACTCTGAATATGTAAATAATACGAAAGTAGGAGAATTAAAACAGATCTATCGTCAATAAACAAGGAACTATTGTATGTATTATACTACACCGCAATATTACAACCTATTTGATGACGTTCCCCACCGCCTCCCGATACGCGCAATAATCGCAATCTTTAGACGCGGCCGGGACTTTGGAACTGCGCAAACACTTTCGAATTTCCCCTAAAGCTGGCGCAATCCATTTGTCGCTTCCCTTGTATGGAATCAAGGTCACTTCAAACTCGAGCTTACCGTCGAATGCTTTGCGGTCGGTGCGGCCATTGCAATACACAAAATAACCGGTGTTTGAGACTTTGTAACCATTTTGGCGCAACAACCATTGATACACTTCCATTTGCCGCTTGTATCCGTCATGCCATTCCTTATCAAGCTCCTTGATCGACTCAGCTTTGCTGGTGGCTTTGTAGTCGACGACGATGTACTCCCCCTTTGAATTCTGCCAGAGATCATCAATAGCACCGGTGACAATAAAATTGGTCGGCTCGTGGTGATATTGCACCCCCTTAAAGTTCTCCCGCCATTCGTCGAGCATTTCATGGCTCACCGGTTTGGCGTCAACGCCATATTCAGCCAGCAAAGGATGTTGTTTGTTGGCGGCTCTATGAATATCGAACTCCTTTTTGAGGAGTTGGTCTACGGCGGAGTTGAGCGCGAATGGAAATCCTGGTGGGCGGGCTATGCCTAGTTTGCGATCAAGGTAGAAACAGCGTTTGCAGTTGATGAATAAGTCGATCTTGGAGCGGCTGAGCTTGAACGGCTCCGAGCTTTTTGGCTCGTAGAGGTTGCGGGTGCGTTGGGGGTTGTAGTATTGGGACATAGAAACACTTTTTCTAGGACCTTAATATCTTTGCTAATGCTTCGAAACGATAAATCTTGTTTCGACGCTGTCGCGGCGTTCGGTCACTTACAATACCAGCGGCAACAAATTTTTTAATCAAATTAAACAATGTTTGTGTATTTTTAACACGAACAATCCTCTTAATCGTTCGCGAAGAAAAAAATGGATTGACAAACAGGGCATCCAGAAAATCGTTAGCGTACTTTGAATCCAATGCCAGCACTTTTTCCTTTAATGAAGCGTGCAAATCAAGAATCTTTTTTGATGTTTGTTGCGCTTTATAAGCCTGCACTTCAAGACCCTTTAAGCAAAAAAGCAGCCAACTTTCCCAGTCCCCTTTTTCACTCACACCTCGCAAAAGATCGTAGTAATCCTGCCGATGCTCCTCAAAAAATTCACTCAAATAAATGAATGGATACGAGAGGATCTTTTTTTCATACAACATGAGAGAGATAATCAACCGCCCAATACGACCGTTTCCATCCTCAAACGGATGGATCGCTTCAAACTGATAATGCACGACAGCAATCTGGACCAAAACATCTCGCTCCATGCTTCCATGTATATAACGTTCCAAATCACTAAAAAGTTCAGGGATCGCAGGTGGCAAAGGCGGAATATAGGTTGCATGATCTATCCCAAGCCCGGGCCGTCCGATAAATACCTGCTTTCGACGAAACTGACCTGGTCCTTTATTGTCACCACGAGCAGAACGAAGTAAGATGCGATGAAGCTCTTTTATCACGTTTTCGCCCAAGGGACGATCCTGTAACATTTTTACCCCGCGTTCGAGGGCAAAACGATAATTCATGATCTCTCTAAAATCTCGTTCCTTTTCATTGTGTTCAGTCTTTACCTCTTTCGCATCCTGCTCCAAAACATCATCAAGGGTAGCCTGTGTACCCTCAATCTGAGAACTCAAAACAGCCTCCTTAGTGAGGAAGTTACGTGATAAAAGCGCAGGATTCGGCAGGTTGGCGAGTAATCCATCTAAACGTGCAATTGCCGCATGTGCTTTGGCTATACCCTCCACCAAGGTGGCGTAATCAATTTTTGGCGGTAATTTAGGCGGATTAAACGGGACTTTTGCCATAAAACCCAATAAACTCAATTAGATTATGGGAACCTCTTAATCTAATCAGTATATGTTAAGAAATACATAGTCTATTTTATCGCATCTAAATAGATTATGCAAGTGATTAACCTATTGAAACATTACAGGACCCTTCCCAGGTGAACCCAGTTCTCCCAAAATGCCCATAAGCTGCCGTTTGCTCAAACACGGGCTTGCGGAGATCCAACCGTTCGATAATCGCCAAAGGGCGGAAATCATACTTATTCGCCAGCGCTGAAAGATCCCTGCCCTGCTCATCAATGGCGTGGACCATTAAAGGCTCTGCCTTGCCAATCGCATAAGCGACCGAAACCAAACATTTTTTTGCATGGCCGGCCGCGACAATATTTTTGGCCACAAAGCGAGCCATATATGCCGCGGAGCGGTCGACCTTGGTCGCATCTTTGCCCGAGAAACACCCGCCGCCATGAGGCGCGAGTCCGCCATAGGTATCGACCATGATTTTACGGCCAGTGAGTCCCGTATCCGCCGCGAAGCCTCCCTGCACAAATTTCCCAGTGGGGTTTACTAAAATTTCGACATTGCCACCCACTAAAGGCTCAATGATTTTCTTTTTTACCTCAACAACAACTTGCTCGTGCGACCACTCTGCG
>CAYHTI010000040.1:0-6422 GCA_964359515.1 uncultured Gammaproteobacteria bacterium
AAACCCGGGAGAGGTTTCCATGATCAGCTTCCGTCGTGCCTTCGTTCTGTGCCTCGTCATCCTCCTTCCTGCCGCCATCGTTGCTGGCTGCAGCAAGAGCTCCAAGTTCGTGCCGTCCGGTGGGGGAAGCACGACTGGCACCGAGCACTTCAACAGCCTTCGCTTCGGCGGCGGCCACGCCACGGACCACCTGCTCAACGGCCAGCGCATCGGCGACGGCCTGGTCTTCTGGCACCTGCCCTCGCCGCCGGCGTCGGGAAGCCGCAACCTCACGGTTCGCATCACCTTCTACCTCGGCCCGTTCGGCTACCCCGACGACGACAACACGGTCCAGCCGGGCGATCAGCCTCAGATCATGCCCAACTACGCCGACGGGGCCGAGACTGGGCGCAGCGCCAGCGACTACGATCCAGTGCTGCTCAACCCCGTCGCTGGCACCAACAACCAGCTCTGGGAGGTCGTCTTCACGCGGTTCCCATCGAGCGGAACCTTCCTGTGCACCCTGAAGCGGGGAGCGAACGCCTATGCCAGGGGGCAGCCTCGCGACTCGTCGTTTCACAGCACAAGTCAGTCCCTGCAGGCGCATTACGACGCGAGCAGGATCATCATCACCTCGCCCGGGAAGCCCTAGGCGACTCGCACTACGCGGGCGTGGCGGGCAGGACAAAGCGGTCCTGTCTGCCACGCCCGCTCTTTTAATTGTCAAAAATATGGTTTTTATAGTTTAATCTTGTTCTCTTGACAGACAGATTTTCATCATTCTCAGATTTTTGCTATATTTTAAGCATTAATTCGCTCTTATTTTAATCTCATTCGTTATGATGATGAAGAAATGTGGACCATGGATGATCGCCGAAATTTTGGTGGTCGTTGGAGCCCTTAACTGGGGCTTGCTCGGAGCTTTTAAATTCAACTTGGTTAACACCTTGTTAGGCTCCTGGCCCATGGCGGAACGCGTTGTTTATGTGTTGGTTGGCTTGGCCGCTTTGGTCATGATCGCCCACATGTTTGGCATGTGTAAGAAGTGCTGTGGTGGTTCCTGCAAGGGTGGTTCTTGTAAGGGCGGTTCCTGCTCTGGCGACCATTCCTCCGAACAGGCCTCTCAGTAAAAACAACTCAAAGGGTTTTTAACCGTGCACCAGCGCAAAGCGCTTGGTGCACGGTTTGTATATAGCTGTGGATAAGTATAAACAAAAAACGAACAGATGCAGGAAAAACCAATGATTACGGGACAGCTAGCATACGATTGACTTTCGTATTTTGTTCATATATACTGATGACAGATGAATGAACTAACGACAAAACTATGTCGGAAAGTCTCACCAAAAAGCAGCGCAAGATTCTCGACTTCATGGTCAAATACGTCGCCGACTTCGGTTGCGCGCCTACGTATCGTGAAATTGCCGAGGCCTTTGATCTTTCCTCGCCAGCCAGTATCCATCAGTACATGAAAGTTTTAGAGGAAAAGGGGTATGTGAGCATGAACCACAATGAGTCACGGTCTATCGAACTTACCAGCAAGAGCCTGCCAGTTCCACAAGCCGTTAACTTGCCATTAGCTGGGCTAATTACAGCTGGTGTGCCGATCGAAGCAGTTGAGAACAAAGAAATGATTGGCGTTCCCGTGAGCTTGGTTGATGATCCGGCAAATTCCTATGTCTTGCGTGTAAAAGGAGAATCCATGATCGAAGACGGAATTTTGGATGGTGATTATGTGATTGTTGAACGCAACCCAAGCCCCCGCAATGGAGATATCGTCGTCGCCTTGCTCGATAATACCTACGCGACCTTGAAACGATTTTACCGAGAAAAAACACGCATTCGCCTTCAACCAGCCAATTCCACAATGTCGCCTATCTACGTCTCTGATCCGATTATCCAAGGTGTTGTTAAAGGGTTGATCCGGTCGTTTAGCCAACTCGCTGCTTAGTTTCACGTTCTCTCGTCTTATCCATTATTAAACCTGAACCGAAATGAACCTATCTTCAAGGTAGGCTGGGTTGAGATTTCTCCGCGCTCAAGCGGAGCAGGTCCAGAATAAAGTTTTATCTCAACCCTTTTCCTTTCGATCAGAAAATCTATGAGTGTCCGAAAGGCCCGTTCGTTGTATCGCCGTATCTTTGGCCGCGTCGTGGACTTGATTGTCGTCTAAGTTTTTCCCCATCCATGCTCGTGGATGGGGGTGGGGAAGATAGCAGATTGTTTCATGTAAGCTCATGCCGTACAGTTCGTCTCGTCTTTGTCGGGACACAAAAGACGAGAGGAACCCACCCTGTGTCGCCGCAATTTCTTGCTTGGAGGTCGTGCATCGAAGCACACCCTCCGCATGCCGCGGACGGCGCAGGACGGAATAGGCACAAGACAATGTTCGTTTTCGTCGGCCGTTGTCTTGTATGGGAAGCTTCCATCATTAAGCCTTAATGCACCGCTTCATTGGTTGCTTGTTCCTCTTCAAACATCTAATCTGCTATCTTTCTTACCCTAAACAAAAACCACCCCATGCAGTCGAGGGGTGGTTTTTGTTTTAGGCGGTCTGTTTAGCGATTTGTCGCTTGACCGTCTTGAGGCAACGGGTGCAAAGTTTAAGTCTTGTGCCCGCGATGCGTAATGATTGTAAATTGGGATAACGGCGCTGTTTGGTGGTCGGGTTATAGTGCGCGCGCAATAATTTGCGCGGCGTAATGATCTGCGAACCTTTGCCACAAACGCCACAAACTCGGGCCATATAATGTTCAACATTAACGAAGATTGGTATACTCTAACAGCGAAAAGCGATTTCTGTCAAGTTTCCGCTAACAGGTTGTAATAGCTGTGCAGTTTTATGATTTTTACCTTGCTTTCAAACCCCATGTTCATCGTCCCGCTTTTGGCGGCCATGCTGATCGCGTTTACCGTGCATGAATTTTCCCATGCGCTCATGGCGGAATGGCTGGGCGATCCAACACCGAAGAGCCTTGGCCGATTGACGTTAAACCCGATCGCGCATATCCACGGTCTCGGTTTTTTGCTCCTGATCTTGACTGGCTTTGGCTGGGGCAAGCCCGTGCCATTTGACCCGTCTCGCCTAAAGAATCCGCGTTGGGGGAGCGCCCTTATCGGACTTGCCGGTCCGGCATCAAACTTTTTGATGGCCGCAATTGGTGTTTTCGCTCTCACGATTTTGAGCCGACAAGGAATGGCGGGCAATAATTTGCTTTCAATTTTTCTTCTCTTTGTCGTTCAATTCAATGTCATTTTAATGGTATTTAATCTGATTCCGATCCCGCCGCTCGACGGGTCAAAGCTGTTATTTGCTCTCATTCCGGATAGGAGAGAGGACATCCGCGACATGCTTTCTTATTACGGGCCTATCGTTTTGTTGTTTTTGGTCATTTTCGATAGTACCTTGCCTGTATCCATCCTTGGCAGCCTCTTTCAATTCTTTTTGAATGGCGCGCAGTATTTTGTGAGATGAACCCTTGACTGTCGGGCCAAGAATTGGTAGTTTCAAATCAAATGAAAACAGCTTAAGGAGGCCGTACCTGTCGTGGCTGATAGGGAAAGTCGACCTAGTTGCAAGCTGAATCGCGTCCATACGCGGTCAGTTTTCTTTTATTTAAACCACTAGTTTTTCCCATTGATTTCAAACTATGCCAACAGTCAATCAATTGGTTCGCAAGCCGCGCAAAGTTGTGAAGTACAAGTCCAAGTCCCCGGCCATGCAGGTCACCCTGGATTCTTTGCATCGCAAGCGCACCACCAATCCGATGGGACATCCGTTTAAGCGCGGTGTCTGCACCAAGGTCACAACCATGACGCCAAAGAAGCCGAACTCCGCTTTGCGCAAAATTGCCCGTGTCCGCCTTTCCAACGGTATTGAAGTGACCGCCTACATCCCAGGAGAAGGCCACAATTTGCAGGAACACTCCATTGTCATGATCCGCGGTGGTCGTGTGAAAGACTTGCCGGGTGTTCGTTATCACATCGTCCGCGGCGTGTATGACACGCAAGGCGTAGAGGCTCGTCGTCAGGGCCGCTCATTGTATGGCGCCCGTACGCCGAAGGCTGCCAAATAATTCTTCCAAACGAAATTAAGATATGCGAGGAAAATCAGCACCAAAACGTGAAATTTTGCCTGACCCGAAGTTCCAGAACGCCGAGGTCGCAAAATTCGTGAATTATGTCATGCGTCGCGGCAAGAAGAGCATTGCGCAATCTATTGTGTATGGCGCTTTTGACTTGATCGCCGAAAAGACGGAAAAGAGCCCCGTTGAAATTTTTGAGTCCGCTATCAAGAACGTAGCCCCGACCTTGGAAGTGAAAGGCCGCCGTATTGGTGGTGCCAACTACCAGATCCCGATCCAAGTAAAAGCGGAACGTCGTTTCCTTTTGGCCTGCCGCTGGATCATTGACGCATCTAAAGAGCGTAAAGGTAAGCCAATGGCTGAAAAGTTGGCCCAGGAATTAATGGACGCGGCAAAGAAAGAAGGCGCCGCAATGAAAAAGCGAGAAGCCGTACAAAAAATGGCGGAAGCGAACCGCGCGTTTGCTCACTTCGCCAGATAATCTCCCCAAACAAACTATATGGCAGAACGAACTCCATTGGAGCGTGTGCGCAATATCGGTATTATCGCCCATATTGATGCGGGCAAAACCACGACCAGCGAACGCATCCTCTATTACACTGGTAAAAACTATAAGATTGGTGAAGTTCATGAGGGCGAAGCCACCATGGACTGGATGGAACAGGAACAAGAGCGCGGTATCACGATCACGGCTGCCGCCACGACTTGTTTTTGGAACAACCATCAGATCAACCTCATCGATACTCCAGGCCACGTCGATTTCACCGTGGAAGTTGAACGCTCTTTACGCGTGCTTGACGGCGGTGTCGTCGTGTTCGATGGCGTTGCCGGTGTGGAGCCGCAATCGGAAACCGTTTGGCGCCAAGCAGACAAGTACAAGGTTCCGCGCATTTGTTTCATCAACAAACTCGACCGCACAGGAGCTGATTTTTTTGCGGATGTGAAATCCATCCACGAACGTCTCGGCAAGAATGCCTACCCGATCCAGTTACCCATCGGCGTCGAAGACAACTTCAAGGGCATCGTCGATTTGGTGAAGATGAAAGCATATATCTACACCAATGACCTCGGTACTGATATCCAAGAGACCGATATTCCAGCTGACATGATGGAAAATGCGACATTGTACCGCCAACAGCTCATTGAAGCTGCCGCGGAAAACGATGAAGCTTTGATGAACAAATATTTCGCTGGCCAGGAAATAACCATCGACGAGCTAAAAGCTGCTATCCGCAAGGGCGTTGTGAATTTGCATTTTTACCCAATCATTTGTGGCTCTGCCCTTAAGAATAAGGGCGTACAAAAGCTGCTTGATTCGGTAACAGACTACTTGCCGTCTCCCTTAGACGTCCCGCCGCTTGAGGCCTCGGATGTAAACGATGATTCGAAGAAAATCCTTCGCCGCGCTGATGACAAAGAACCGTTGACCGCCTTGGCCTTTAAGATTGCCACGGATCCTTTCGTCGGCAAGCTGTGCTTTGTGCGCGTCTATTCAGGCGTCATGAAGTCTGGTTCCTATGTCTTAAACATCAGCACGGGCAACAAGGAACGTATTAGCCGACTTGTCCGTTTGCATGCGAACCATCGCGAAGAAGTCGATGAGATTTCAGCCGGAAACATCGGCGCGATCGTCGGCATGAAGGATACCATCACAGGTAACACCTTGACCGACCCAGATCATCCGGTGCTCTTGGAAAAGATTTCCTTTGCCAAACCCGTTATCAGCCTTGCCATTGAGCACAAGACAAACGCCGAGCAAGAAAAATTGGGTGTGGACTTGCGCAAGTTGGCCGAAGAAGACCCGACCTTTAGCGTCCGCGTTGACGAAGAAACTGGTCAGACCATTATTGCGGGTATGGGTGAGTTACACTTGGAAATCATGGTGGACCGCATGAAGCGCGAATTTAAGGTGGAGGCCAATGTCGGTAAACCTCAGGTCGCGTTCCGTGAAACGATTTTGGGCGAAGCAGAAGGGGAAGGTAAGTACATCAAGCAAAGCGGTGGACGCGGTCAATACGGACATTGCTGGTTGCGCGTCAAACCTGCGACGGATAAGGGTGAGGGCGAAGGGATTCAGGAATTCGAGTTTATCGATGATATTAAGGGCGGCGTCATCCCGCGCGAATTTATCTCCCCGATCGAAAAGGGCATTGAAGAAACCATGTCCCGCGGCATCTTGGCCGGTTTTCCAGTCGTTAATGTGGAAGCCACCGTATTTGACGGTTCCTACCACGATGTCGACTCATCGGAAATCGCGTTTAAGATGGCCGGTTCCATGGCTTTCCAAGAAGCTTGCCGCAAGGCCAAGCTTATCCTGCTCGAACCCGTGATGAAGCTTGAAATCATCACACCAGAAGA
>CAYHTI010000041.1:0-6329 GCA_964359515.1 uncultured Gammaproteobacteria bacterium
CCGAGTTAAAATTCGATTCGACTGCCAAAGACGATGGTCGCGTCGTGATGTAGCGCATAGTTTAAAAAACCGCCCGGCGGGGACAGGTCTAGACCTGTCCCTACCGGGCGGTTTTGTGTGCGCTTTTGGTCTTCATGGCGCATTTGCTAAGATAAGGGCAGGGGGTATATCAGATTATATGCTGAAACAGGAGCTTGAGCGGATTAGAACTTTGGTACATCAACGCGCCGCCGAGGTTTTTGCAGAACGTAGGCAGGCGGCCGCCGGAATGGGCGCCTTTATGGGCGATTTTTTATTGCGCCTCGAGGACTCTTTGCAAGGCGGCAAGGCGGTGCGCGCGACCCTTGTCATGCACGGCGCGCTCGCTTGCGGGGCGCAGGAACGCTCGGCATTCATTGACCTCGCCTTGGCCATGGAAATATTCCACACGTACTTGTTGATCCATGACGATATCATCGACCAAGATGATTTGCGCCGCGGCAAGCCGGCTTTTCATGCGCAGTATAGTCTCTTTCAACAAGACGGTTACCGTCCGCGCGATGGGGCGCATTTTGGACAAGCCATGGCCATCATGGCGGGCGATATCCTGTCCAGTATTGGCTACGATTTGGTGACAAAAGCTGATATGCCTCCTGCCGCCCGCCTTGCGATTCTGGAACAGGTGAATCGCATGCTTTTTGAAACCGGTGCCGGTGAGGTTTTGGACATCATCAATGACATTGCTGAAGAGGCCACCCGCGGACATTTGTTAAAAGTGCATTTGCTTAAAACCTGTAAGTACTCCTTTTGCAGCCCGCTGCTGATCGGAGCCATTGCTGCGGGCGGCAGTCGTAAGCAGATGGACTTACTCGAGTCCTATGCTTTACCGATTGGCGTGGCCTACCAGCTGCACGATGACTTGCTTGGACTATTCGGCGACGAAGCGGAAATAGGGAAGCCTATCTATTCAGATTTGCGACAAGGTAAACAGACCTTGCTTATGATTGAAGCGCGGCGACGTGGCAATGTAGACCAGCGCGATTATCTCACACGCATCCTCGGCCGCAGCGACATCACCGTCGAAGAAGCGGAAAACGTGAAGCAGATTGTGAAAGATACTGGCGCTTTTGACTACAGCATCCAGCTTGCCGACCGTTTCAAAAATGACGCCCTTCTTCCTTTAGACGAAGCCTATTTGCGGGCTTCTAGCGTTCAATTGATGCAGGAAATGGCGGAGTATATCGTGAAGAGGAAGTATTGAAATTACGCTATAATTAGCGTAACATATTCTATTGTGGCCAAAGCGGCGCATTTATAGGGGGTTTATGAAAAATGAGGTGACGTTATCATCATCCGTTGATCAATTATCTACAACTTCGATTAACTTAGCGCCGGAATCCCTGGGCGATTTCGATTTGCTAGCTGATGCTATTTTTGAGCTCCTTTTAAAGGAGCTTGAGTTTGTTTCACCAGCAATTGGGATGTTTAACCCAAACTTAAAAGAATTGCGGATTTTAAAACACAACTCTCATCCAAAAGTTGACGCCATTCTGTTTAAAGTAATGGGAAAGCATGTTACAGAGTTTTCATTTTCGATAGAGCAGGCGGACAATTTACTAATTCAATCCTTTTCTTCACAGAACATCATTGTTACGAGCTCAATGGGAAAGCTGGGTGTACCTTATGTTACAAATCAGAATATTGTTGCAGCTATAGATGCGATCTTGGGACTTAAAATGGTAGTCATTGTTCCAATTATTGTTGAAGGGGCTTCAATTGGTGTTTTTGCTTTTGGTTCAAAGATTAAAAATTATTTATCTGAACCAGATAAGTTTTTTTTAAAAAATTTGTGTGCTCAAATTGGGGTGTATTTGAAGCAAGCCTGGACGATAAAATTACTTAAATTGCAGAATGCCTCTTTGTACACTGAAAACGAGCAACTACTCCGAGTTATAAAAACAAAAAGGTCTTTTTTGTTATCATTAACCCAAGTTCTTAAAGATGAAATGATTGGTTTTGATGCGGATTCAGATGTCAGAAAAAAAATTGAGGAGCACATAAGCTATATGCAATCTTTAGCATTGATTAGCGATTTCTCCTCTCACGATGCCGATAAATCATTAAAATAAATGACACAGGAACAAAAATTCAGCCTAATTTTTCAGAATTTGAACACTGCGAAGTCAATGAGCACTTCGTTGTATGATTCGATACGCGCAATTTCAATTCAGGATAAATTGCTGGGTTATGCTGAATCCATCGCGAATATTCTTCGTGCTGAACAGCACGCCGATGGGTCGTGGGGCAGCGATTATTTTTTACTCGAGGATAGATTGATTAACACACTTTCAGCAATCAAATTTATTAATTTTTACGGTGACAACAATTTTTTTTTACAGTTGAAAAAAGCTCGTCATTTTTGCGAGAAAAACGTCGACAACCTAAAACTCCATGTTCGTCGGCCTGGTGCAGCGGAGGCGATACTCCCGAAGTTGTGGAAGGAGGCCGACATGACGGGCAGCTTACCGGTTCCGTTGCGCGTGCTTGGGGATCATTATCAAAAAAAGTTAGAACTGTACCGATCGAAACAAATTTTTTCGAGACCAACCACCCTGATTCATGCGCTGGAGGTATTTGATTTAAGTGGCCACATTGATGATCTGCGATTTGTTTTACAGAAAAGCGGAAGTATCGGCTGCTCGCCAGCGGCAGCGATCAAATTTTATGAGGCATCTAAAGAGATCACTACTTTAAAGTATCTGCAGCAATCGTGGATCCAGTTTGATGGAGCTTTTCCTGTAAATTACCCGATTGAAATTTTTGAGATTAATTGGGTTTTGTACTTTTTGTCGTTAACTGACGAACAAATAGTCACAAAACATCGTAATCTAGTTGACTACCTTAAAATGTTTTGGGATGAAGAAAAGGGCATCGCATGGTCAAAAGAATTTCCAGTGCCAGATCTTGACGATACGGCTATCGCATATGTGCACCTCGTCAAATCAGGCCTTCATCCAGATGTTAAAGTTTTTCGCTCTTTTTTATTTGGAGAAAATATCATGTGCTTTCCGAATGAGACACACAAAGCCGTCACCCACATTGCGCACCTTGTGGAGGCTCTAAATATTTCTGAACAAAAAGATGCCGCTTTAAAGCAAATTGCCCTGAAGGATATCCTTGATCAGCAAATCGCCCCTGGAGTGTGGCTCGATAAGTGGCACGTTTCACCGTTTTATGCGACATCTCAGGTATTGCTTTCTTGCCTTAACGATCTACCCATAATGCTGTTACAGCAATCTCTTACGTGGTTAATTCACACACAGCGTCTTGACGGGGGGTGGGGTGAGGTCAATAGTACACCTGAAGAGAGCGCTTATGCGGTATTAGCAATTTACAAATTGAAGCAGAAATTTGAGGATGCGTCGGTGGAGCGATGTCTTGAATCCGCTAAAAGATTTTTCTATACAGCAGGCGACACGTATCAAGCAATGTGGATAGATAAGAATTTGTATTGTCCAGCAAATATCGTGCGAGCCGCTCATATGGCAGCCATAAAAGCATTAAATTTATGAGAGCACTTGTCGAAAAGCAATCAGTTCAATACATACAAAGCATACTGGGATCTTGGGTAAAAAAATATAAGTGTCAGTTGATTTCGCCTGACAGGGTTTTACCAACATCTATAGTTGCTGCGGCAATTTTCAATTCTGAACACGAGGATCAAATCTTTGCCTTTGGGGCATCAACCTTGTGGCTGTTCGGGGTAGATCGGTGGTTTGATGAGAATAAATACAAAAATGAAAATGTTTTCAACAAGTTCAGCTTTTTTGAATCCAATGAATTCCGGCGAGACAATTCTGAAATTGTAGAGGTTGCGGCAACGTTTGAAGATATTCATGATTTCTTGTCCAAGTTTAAAAGTTTTGAAAAAAATCGGCATCTCTGGTATGCATCGCTCATGAATGTATTGTTTCTTGGGATGGCACATGAACGACAGGAAAATTTGAATTTAACATTTGATCAATACCTTTATTACGCAAGAGAGAGCATTGGTGTTAAATTCGTAAATTACACAACATTTATTTCAATGAATTTGTCGCTTAAATTTGAGCACCATATCTATTTTGATTCGATTCAAAATCTTTCAGCTGAAATCATACGCCTAATGAATGATTTAGTGACAAACTCGAAGGAAATGAAAGAGGGTAAGAAAAATGCATTGAGTTTTTTGGGCACGGGAATTGAAAATCCAACAAAATGGATAAAAGATGTTATTATAAAAAAAGAAGCACGACTCAGTGCGCTTGTAAATGGTGGCCCAGAAGATCTGGCGATCTTTTCAAATTATGTACAAAGTCTCGTGAAGACGACGCTCGCATTTTACAGAGAGTCGGATTTTTATGACGGTGAGCAATCTCTTAAACAAAAACACATCAAATAAACAACTTGAAGCCGAAACGCTTAGAAAGCAGCTTCAGGCTGTATTAGAAGTTTCAGAATCTATTGCGGGTGTCATTGATATCGACCATGTACTCAGCCTGATTATCAATCAATTAGGTCAGACTTTAGGATACAAATTTCCAGCCATATTTTTACTGGACGCTAAATCCGAAAACTTACTCACGGCAAAAATAGGTGTAAAAGAATCTTTTGAAAAATTGGTAAAAAGGTTTTTTCGAAGGGATGTTCATGAAATCGGTTTTTCAATGAGTGAAAAAGATAACATTTTGGTCAGATCTGTGCGCGAAGGAATTCTTTTAAAGACAACAGATGTTTATGATTTCACTAGACCTTTTACTAATCGACTGCAAGCCAAAATAATACAGCGTGCATTGGATACAGAGTTGATGATTTCAGTTCCTCTGATGCTACAAAACAAGGCGGTCGGTGTTCTGGGTGCTTCATTTAAAAAAAGTGAAATAACCAATGATGAAATCTCAGTCCTCCAAACCTTCGCCAACCAAATTTCCATCGCCATTTACAATGCGCAGCTGTTCTCACGTGTCCGACAGCAGGTTACCGAGCTCACGGAACAGGCGAAAAACTTGAGTGCCATGCATGAGCTTAGCAGTTTGGCTGGTTCAAGCCTTAACAAAATCAAGGTTTTGCAAGGTTTGCTGGATCAGATCCCTCTCAAGCTTGGCCACCTTGGTATCCTTGGCGGTACGGTGCTGATGCATCGGCCAAATACGCGCGATCTGCAGCCTTTAGTTTTTACCCGCACGGCCGATTTACCCAAGGTGATCGACATGCTCACGCACGGGGGGAAGACGATTACAAATTTGTTGTCCAGTATCGATGATAGCGATGTGCTTAAAACTGTTTTTGATCAGCAAAAGCCTGCGGTCTTTACAAGTTTGCACGATGTTTTTCCAAGGACGGTTTCCGAACGCATCAGCAAAGTCATTAGCAAGCTCGGGAAAATCGGTTCGTTCACGGCTTTTCCCATTATCGCAGGACAAAAAGTTTACGGTATCGTTATTTATTATTTAACGATTCGCCAGGATAAAATTGACATGCGGCAAAGCAGCATTTTACAGGTCGCGACCAACCATATTGCCGCCGCTGTCGAAAATTCCAGTTTGTTCGAACAAATTGGCCTGCAGTATAAGACCGTGGAGCACCAGCGCAAGGAGCTGTCGATTGCTAATAAGCGGCTGCAGGCGCTCGACCAGACAAAATCGGAGTTTATCTCGATCGCCTCGCATCAGTTGCGCACGCCTTTGACCGTCATCAAAGGCTATCTGTCCCTGGTTTTGGAGGGCACGATTGGTTCCTGTGATGCCCAGGCCTTGGAAACGATTGGCAAGGTCATGATTAGTACAGACCGTCTTGTGACATTGATCAATGACCTGCTGGACATTTCTCGTATTGAGCGTGGCACTATGGTTTTTGAAATGAAGCCCGGCCGACTGGAAGTGCTCGCTAAGGATGTGTTTGACGAGCTGGCTCACGAGGCGCGCAAGAAGGGTTTGGAATACCGCTTCCAAGCGCCACACACGTCCACGCCGCTTATTAACATGGATCAGTTTAAATTGCGGCAGTCACTCATCAATTTAGTGGATAATGCGATTAAATACACGCAGGAAGGGAGTATAGAGGTGTCGGTCCGGCATGTGGGTGAGGAAGTCCGTTTTTCCATCAAAGACACTGGTATCGGCATGACCGAAGAGACACGGCAAAATTTGTTTCAGAAATTTAACCGCGGCGAAGGGGTTTCGACCGTCAATACGGATGGCGTCGGTTTAGGATTATTTGTCGCTAAGCAGATTGTCGAACGGCATGGCGGGCTCATTTGGGCGGAAAGTCCTGGCGTCGGCAAAGGAAGCACCTTTGCTTTTGCCTTGCGC
>CAYHTI010000042.1:0-6247 GCA_964359515.1 uncultured Gammaproteobacteria bacterium
GTCGCAGCATTTCCATGGCAGCGGCTTGGCGCATCTTGCGATTTTTCACAAAATCACGGCCGCGCCCCGGTAAAGCATAAAACGCCTCATGATTTTCGAGCTTGCCCTGCTCCTTTAACGACTCGAGAGCAGCGACGACGTCGATCAGCTTATCATTCCCGCGCCGCGCAACACGATACATATTCTTAAACACCTCTACCGACGACAAAGGAATGTCGAAGAGGTCAAAATAGGCCAGTGTTTTGATGATGGATGTCTCGAGAGGCATATAAAACCAGCATAACAAAAAGACGGGTATTGTGCTCGTTTTGTATATTTCCTACTAAAAAAACGATCTGTGTCGCACAAGTACCTGATACAAAAGATGTTTTTCTTTGCTACCTTTTTGCCGCCAAAAAGGCAGCGCAAAAACCGCCGGGGGAAGGAAGCTTCTTGCTTGTGCATCTTTCTCCACCTCGGCTCGTGAAGCACCTTCCCCCGGTCCCCAAATACTGTCAGCGAATCTTGGCTGAGCCGAAAGATGGAATAAAAGAACAGTATTTTGGGGTCTGGGGTTCGACGCTCCGCGGGACATGATGAGTGGTAGCCCATGCAAGGAGCTCTCGAACCCCAGCGCATTTTTGGTTACTTTTTGGGCGACAAAAAGTGACAAAAGGAAAATAAACTCTACGAAACAAAAAATAGTCTCACCAAAAAATCCCCCGACTTGGGGGATTTTTTAATTCTACACAACTTCCTTCAAATACTTCCCCGTAAACGACCGTTTAATCTTTGCAATATCAGCCGGCGTGCCAGCTCCAACCACTTCCCCACCGCCATCACCGCCATCCGGGCCCATATCTACTACCCAGTCCACTGATTTGATGACATCCAGGTTATGTTCGATGATCAAAACCGTGTTTCCCTTGTCGACAAGCTTGTGTAAGACGTCGAGCAAGCGCTTGATGTCTTCAAAGTGCAAGCCAGTCGTCGGCTCATCGAGGATATAGAGCGTTTTGCCGGTTGAGCGGCGAGATAATTCTGTGGCGAGCTTAATGCGTTGCGCTTCACCACCAGATAGCGTGGTCGCGCTTTGGCCCAAGCGTAGATAACCCAAACCCACGTCGCACAGCGTGCTGAGTTTTTCAAAGATCACCGGCACATCGCGGAAAAAGGTGCGCGCTGTTTCGACGGTCATGTCGAGCACGTCGGCGATATTCTTACCTTTGTAGTAGATTTCCAAAGCTTCCTTGCTGTAACGCCGTCCATGGCATTCTTCGCATTCAATATAGACATCGGTCAGCATCTGCATTTCGATTTTGACCATACCTTCGCCCTGACAAGACTCGCAACGGCCGCCTTTAACGTTAAAAGAAAACTGGCCAGCCTTATACCCCTTTAACTTCGCTTCCGGAACCTCAATAAAAAGGTCACGGATATAAGTAAACACGCCTGTGTATGTGGCCGGATTGGAGCGCGGCGTGCGGCCGATCGGCGATTGGTCAATGGTGATGACCTTGTCGATATGTTCGATGCCCGTGATCTTTTCATGCGGCGCGGGCAAGTCTTTGGCGCGGTAAAAATGGTGCGCCAAGGCTTTCGCAAGGATGTCGGTCATCAAGGTTGACTTACCGGAACCGGAAACGCCGGTCATGGCCACGAACTTACCTAACGGGATTTCCACCGTGACATTTTTGAGGTTAAAAGCGGTCGCATTATGGATGGTAATATTTTTACCACTGCCCTTGCGGTAATCTTTGGGTCGTTTTATCACTTCTTTCCCGGCCAGGTACTTGCCAGTAATCGATTTGCTGTTCTTCATTAACTCTTTAGCCGTACCCTGTGCGACGATTTTACCGCCATGCTCACCAGCGCCGGGTCCCATGTCGATAATTTGGTCGGCAGCAAGCATGGTCGCGCCGTCATGTTCCACAACGATAACGGTATTGCCCAAATCACGGAGATGCTTGAGAGTTTCGATCAACTTTTCATTGTCGCGCGGGTGCAAACCAATGGAGGGCTCATCCAAAATGTAAACAATGCCCGTTAGTAATGTGCCAATTTGCGTGGCTAAGCGGATACGTTGCAATTCACCGCCGGAAAGTGTGACAGCGGAGCGGTCCATGGTCAGATATTGCAACCCGACATCTTCTAAATAAGAAAGACGCGTGGAAACTTCATTCGCCAGCTGTTGGACAATGGACCATTCCGTCTTGTTTAAAGCCAATTCGCTGGGCTTGCCATTAGGTTTCATCACCTTAAACATTTCCTTGAGTTTGCTGACGGGCATGGTCACGAAATCGTAGATATTGCTGCCACCCACAGTCACGGCCAGGAAAGCATCTTGCAAGCGCTTGCCCTTGCAAGTTGGGCAAACCAACACGCGCATGTAGCGCTCAATTTCCTTTTTCACATAATCCGAATCCGTGGTCGGATATTTCTTTTCCAGGTCTGGAATAACACCCTCAAATATTTCATTGCCGTATAAAAGCACTTTTAGCTGCTCAGAGTTGAGCTTGTCGATGGGCGTATCAATCGTAAAACCGTGCCGTTCGGCGGACTTAGCCACTTTTTGCAGCATGGTCGTGCTATTGGCATACACGCGCGTCCAAGGACGAATCGCTCCCTGCGAAATTGTCAGGCTGCGATTAGGAATAACTAAGTCAGGGTCAATGACCATGCGCGTGCCAAGGCCGGAACAGGCGGCGCAAGCTCCTTGCGGACTGTTAAAAGAAAAGCTGCGCGGTTCAATAACAGGTAAATGCAAATCACAAGCAGCGCAGACAAAATATTGGCTGAACGTGGTCTCTTCTTCGTGTCCGACAATGCGCACGCTCATGAATCCGTCTCCCAAATCCAAAGATTGTTTGATTGTTTCGAGCAATTTGGGGCGTTCGACATCATGCAAGATCAACTGGGGCATCACGATTTCGATCGTATGCTTTTTGGTGCGGTCCAAACTCATTTCTTCCATCTCTTCAAGATGGTACATCATGCCGTCAATGCGCACTTGGGCGTAATTGCTCTTGCGGATTTCGTCCAAGACGCGGCGATGCTCACCTTTTTGGTCGCGGATCAAAGGCACAATGATCACGACCTGACCCTGCTTGGTAAATTCCTTAATGCGGTCCGCGATTTGGTCGGGCGACTGCTTATTCACCTCTTTGCCGCAGCGCGGGCAATGCGGATGGCCGACGCGGGCAAATAACAAACGCAAATAATCGTAAATTTCCGTCATGGTACCGACGGTCGAACGCGGATTATTGCTGGTCGTGCGCTGGTCAATGACAATGGTGGGAGAAAGGCCTTCAATGCTGTCTACGTCCGGCTTGTCGAGGACACCCAAAAAGTGACGAGCGTACGAAGAAAGGGATTCGACGTAGCGGCGCTGGCCTTCGGCGTAAATGGTGTCAAAAGCGAGGGAGGATTTGCCCGAACCCGAGAGGCCGGTGATGACGACCATCTTCTCACGGGGGATCTCCACGGAGATATTTTTCAAATTATGCACGCGGGCGCCTTTGATAACGATATGTGAAGGCATGGCAGCAAAGCTAACATTCAAATAGGTTAAAAAACAGTGTACCCGAAAAAAGGCACTTGATCAAGACAAATTATGCGTTGACGCGGCAAATCAGATCTGCTATAAAGAGAGGCCTCGAAAAAACAAAAGTGAGAGGATTATCATGAAACAGCAGATGAGCGCCGAACAGATCCAACTGACCGCGGTGCATGCCCTGCAGATCCCCCGATACGGGATGGAGAACGTTAACGATTTCCTGCTTGATGTCTTGCATCGGCCGCTGGCGTCTGCGATCAACCATCTGCGCGAACTCGGTACAGCACAACTCATTGTCCGCGCCTGTGACAATGACGTCCGTGCGGACGACTTCAGATCACTCCTGGACGCCTTCCTCCGCGAACTCCTCGACACGGTCCAGCTGCCCGGCGAGAAGATCGAGTTCGAGGTCAAGACCGGCGCGAAGACCGGCCTGATCGTGGTCACGCTGTTCACGGAACAGCCGAACACCTAGCACCAGAGCGCTACCCGCGCTCAACGCATGCCCCCGGCCGCAAGGTACGGGGGTCAATTTTTTTACATCGGTTTCGCAAAGTTCTGCACCCAGAGTAAGGCATACCCGTCCGCGCTTTTGCCGTAGGCGAGGCCGAAACCAACCTCGGTAAAATCAGCGTCCATAATATTGGCGCGGTGGCCGGCGCTGGCCATCCAACTATCCATTACTTCGGTTACGCTGAACTGGTTTTTCGCAATATTTTCAGCAACCAGCTGCGCTTCATAGCCGGTCATGCCGATACGATCAAAAGCCGTGCTGCCTTCGGGGCTTTCATGACCATAGTAAGCGCGATTGAACATATCGGCGGCATGGCCCTGCGCTGCCAGGTTGATCTTGGAGGCCATGGCCAACGGCGCAAGCCCTTCTTTACCGCGCTCCATGTTGAGGCGCGCAAGCATTTCGCTGCGGACGACGGCGAGATCCGCAAGGTCTTGGGTCGCACCGTTAAAATATGTTTCAAGCGACAAGCCAAAAACCACGGTATAAATCGTCAGGCCGTTTTGCGTCTGTACGCCCACACCCAAATGTTCATAGTCCGCATGGACAACATTGCTGTAGCTCGCGTCTTGCTGTGTTTTCCATGTGGACACAAGTTCAGCCACCGAACCATTGGTCTTGGCAATATTTTCCGCCAACGTATGGGCATCGTAACCCGCGTCCGCTGTCCAAGCATCAATGGCCTTACCATCTGGAGAGGTAAAAGCGAAATAATCGCGTGCCACCATATCATTGGCCTGGTTTTGCGCGCCTTCGGACAGGTCGTGCTGCAAGGTATAGGCAGGTAACCCTTTTGCGGCGCGCTCCGCATTGATGGCTGAGAGAACACTCACACGCTGCGCATCCCGCCCATCATTCAACTTGGAATCCGGATCAGGGTCCGTACCATGCACGCCATTGGGTGAAGCGGAATCTGGCGAAACGGGAATGGAAATCAGTTTCAGGTCGCTGATGCCCAAGCCAAGTTCACGCATGATGGCAAAAGCGTCATCCGGGCGGCCCAGATAGTAGCGTTTCAAATTGTCCGGATAGACATACCAAGCCTCACCATGCGCTTCGACTTGGAGCAGGATCGTACCAGACAGCCGTTGGCGCAGTGCCGCATTCCCCGCAATCGTTTGATTCGATTCAGGGATCAAGGCCAAGTCCGCGTTCGTGATGCCTAACCCGAGCTTGCGCATGATCTGAAAAGCATCATCGGGGCGGCCAAGGTAAAAGCGCTCCTTTGTTTCCGGATACACATACCAGGCCTCGCCTTTTTGCTCGACCTGCAGCAGGATTTTCCCAGACAATCGCTGCGCCAATGTTTCAGCTTGCGTGGTCGTGGCAAACAACGCGGCAATGGCCACGGCAGCAAGGAGAACCGATAAATAGAGGTCGCGAAGCGTCATGTGGCGAAAAAGCATATTAAGCAAGGGATAATGTCACAAATCTGATTATTCTTCAAGGCTATTTGAGCAATGCTTCAATGACACTCCTCCAGGTCGCTTCGCTTAAGTAGCCCTCCACCTTTTGGCCATTCACCAGCCAGGTCGGCGTGCCGCGGCTGCCGGCGGCGACGGCATCGGCAAAATCCTGTTTGACCGCATCCTTAAACTGGCCGGAAATAACACAACGATTGTAGCGCTCCATATTCAAACCAATAGATTGGGCAATTTCTGTAATTTCCTTGTCATCGAATTCCTGATCTGCACCCAAATAGACACGGTCATGGAAGGCCCAAAATTTATTTTGATCATGTGCACACATACTACCTTCTGCCAGACGTTCTGCCATCGGATGCAATGATGCGACAGGAAATTGGCGAAACACCAAACGCACATCATTCGGATAAGCAGATATCACGGCGCGCAAAGGCAGCGCTGCGGCGCGGCAATACGGACATTGAAAATCTGCAAATTCGACGATAGTTACTCGAGCGTCTGCTTCGGCTGCACCAAGCGTCGGCGCCCAGGATGGTACAAGCAGACCCGAAGCCGCACGATCAGCTTGTGCCTGGCCAATAAGGGCCGTAAAAGAATTTTCGGAAACAGTCGGACGCGGCGCCGGCCCAAATCGAGCAACAGCAGCCAAAACAAGCAGGGATACCAATACAACAACCCCGTATAAGACCAAGCCGCCGACAATCACTTTTTTCCAACTCAGGTTCATGCTGGTAGTATATCAATAAATAGAGCTATGAAACACCAAAACAGCGA
>CAYHTI010000043.1:0-6208 GCA_964359515.1 uncultured Gammaproteobacteria bacterium
GGGTGAGACCATATGGTTTTCCTTTATCGTCTTCAAATCTCGTCAGCACCGTGATGCGGTGAATAAAAAGGTAATGGCCTATTTTGACAAAAAATATGCTAAAGACGAAATGCAAATGCCTTTTGATATGAAGCGGTTTTCGTACGGCGGTTTTACGGTTGAGGTGGGGATGTAGGTAAGGCATTTTTAGTGTTTGCTGCCTTTTTTGCTATACTTCGCTTATATGCCCAAGCGAATTCATCATCATGTCCCGCACGATGAAACATCGGAGATCATTTTTCGCATTGAAGGGTACGACGACATTTTTTCAGATTTTGACGTGCGGCCGTATTCAAAACGGGCCATCTCCGTCGACTTTCTTGATGAAGTCAAACGGGCCGCGCGCGATAAGTACGATGATGGGATCACCTTGACCATTTGCGTCCCTAAAAAACGGCACGGTTCACGCGAGGTGACAATCAAAGAGCGGCTTTCCTCGCACTTCAAAAGACATTATAAATTGTTATTGCAAGAAAAGCGTCGTGTCATGACAATTGGCTTTGCCATGGTTGTTATGGGCATGCTTTCCATGATCGCGGCCACATTCATTATTTTCAAGGATCCTTCAAAAAATTTACTCCTCTCATTTTTTGTTGTCTTTTTGGAACCCGCGGCCTGGTTTCTGTTGTGGGAGGGCATGGATTTGATCATCTTCCATTCAAAAAAGCGGAATGTGGAATTGGATTTTTATAAGAAGATGTCACATGCGCAGGGGCATATTTGTTTTAAGAATTGTTAGCCCGGCCCAGTGGAAAGCGCGCATATGGATCGAGAGGCGTTTTTAGAGAAGTATTTGGAGGCAAAATAATGAACCCCGCCTTGCGTTCAGCAAAAGCGGGGTCTATGGCAAATAGCTCGAGAGCTCTTACGGCCTCCAGGTCGTGAGCTCTTTTAGCATCAGTCGCGCGGTGGAGAACTGCGCCGAATCTGGTTCGAGGTCATGCTTACAGAAAGCGACGAACGTGTTCGGATCGCGCAGGCGCGGGTCGTTGAGGGTCTCGACCGAGACGCCAAGGATCTGGGCGACCGGCAAGCGCCCGCGCAGGATGGGGAGCATCCAGTCGGTTGTCTTATTGAGTGTGGTCAGGATGATCGGCAGCCGCGGATGGCACTTGCGAAGCTCTTCCACGACTTCGTGGAAGTATTGCCATCTCGTCGAATGTCTCGCTTGTCCTGATGACAGGAGGGGGGCAGTAGGCGTCGCCGTTGAAACCACGAGCAAGACCGTCTCTTGCTGAATCTCGCTAACGGAACCGATCTCATAAGCAGAGCAATCCACCTCTTCGATGATCCGCTTCATGGCGTCGATGATCATCGGATGGGGCCGGGCCAAGGCAATCGCACGCACGGTGTCTCCTTGTTTTGGTTGGTGTTTGAGTGGTTTATTTTTGCAAGGTGAGAAGCATGAGCAAGGCAGCGGCCAGGGCAAGATTTTTTTGGAAGTTCACCATATCGGCCATTTTCGATTGGGGGTCTTGGGCCTTCCAAAAATTGTGCATGAGGAAGGCAGCAAGTACGAGGAAGGCGATCAGCACGCCATACGACCAAGCGATCGCCAATTGCAGCATCACGCCGAGTCCGCCCAGCATGAGGACCATGCCGGTCATGAGCACGGAAAGTGTCGGCATGGGCAGATGCTTAGACTGGGCATAATCTTTCATGAAACGCATTTTCATGAAATGCATCATACCCGCCATTAAAAAATACAAACCGAGAATAGTGCGTCCGACGAAAAAGGCCGTCTGCATAAAATGAGTTAATGAATGATGGCTATTGGTTCTTAGTTATTTTCCTTGCGCCCAAGCGAGTAGGTCTTCGTACGATTCGCCGCCGCAAAGCCATTTCCCGCTGTCCGTATTGATGAAGAACGGTACGCCTCCGCACATGCCTTTATCGTACTGTTTTTGTTTTTTCGCATTTTCTCGGTTATGCCATGTTTCCAATTGTTCAATGGCATATCCTTCTTTTTTTAGCCGATCCACGATTGGCGCGATCGTTACGCAATGCGGACATTCGGCGCCGTAGAATTCAAGCAGCGGCATATTGATAGGATAAAATTGTTAGAGTTGTGTGCTCCAAAGTGGAATGTAGGGTGCAACCTTAGATTCGAAGGCTTTCAATGCGCCGGTCGCCATGAGGAGGGCTGTCACTAATAGGATATAGCCAAAGACCATCTTCATTTGTTCAGAACGCTCGCGGACAAAGTTCCTGCTGGCAATGGCTCGTTTCCCGCCATAGGCAATGGCCAGCATGGGAATACCTGCGCCAACGGAATAGGTGAAGAGCAGTAAGCCCGCCGTCACAGCACTCTGGGAGGAAGATGCGAGGAGAAGGATGGATCCGAGAATCGGGCCAGCGCAGGGCGCCCAGACAATGCCGAGCAGGGAGCCAAGAGCAAAGGCGCTGCCTGGCTGGCTGAGCTCATTTGCCTTTGGGCTATGTTTGCCGATGCGTGCAAAAAGGATTGATGTGCCCTTGGTGAAGACATTGCCGAGCGGCTTCACGAGAAGAGTGAGGCCCATCAATCCTATTAAGGCGATGGCGATTTGGTCTAACAATGAGCGGTCGATGGGGAGGCTGCTGCCAAAGACGCCAAATAATACACCCAGAGCCGTAAAGGTCGTTGACATGCCAAGGACAAGGTAAACGGGGTACCACTTGTCACTTTTTAGGGCTGATCCGAGGATGATCGGCAGGACGGGGATAATGCAGGGAGACGCAACCGTAATAGCGCCAGCGGCCAGTGCCAGCAAGAATGTCCCCATAGCCTTAGGATTGCAAGAACGACTTGAAACTATCGTTGGTTACCGGACCTGGGCCCAGCTGTTCCGTTTTTTTGCCGCTAACGGCTTTAATAATCGTAGATTGGCTCGCAATATTGAATTCGCGCTTGAGGTCGGTTTCCTTGTCGTAATTAACTTTAAAGCCGACGAGATTGGTGTTTGTATTATCGCGAAAGGCCGCGGTAATGATCGGGTCATTCGCGAGGCAGACTGGGCACCAGTCGGCGTGAAAGTCGAGGATCACGGTCTTGCCGTCGGCGCTTGCTTGTTTGTAGGCTGCTAAATTAAAAGCCTGATACGCACCAGCGGTGTAAGCTGTTGGCGTTTCTGCATCAGCTTCCGTGGTGGCGGCGGGGAGCGGCGCTGAATTTCCCGGGCGGATAAAAACCATGTAGCCGAGGGCTGAGACGAGGACGATAGCGAGAATGGACAGATGAGTATTTTTCATATGTCCGTAGCTTACGGCTATTGGTTTTTCCTGTCGGTAGCAATAGCTACAAATCGCTGTGGATAACGATTTGCCCTTGTTTATCAAGCGAAATCTGTCCACTTTTCTGCAATTCAAGCATGGCACGCGTGACCGTGACGCGATTAAGCCCGGTGAGTTTGGCCAAATAGTCGTGCGTCAAAGGACGGGCGGCAGACTCACTTGCCACCCATTGGAGGAATCTAGATGTACGTTTTTTTTCATAGCGCTGGATTTCGTGCAGGATTTTTTCTTTGGCGTCGACAAGGTTCTCTGCAAGTTTTTTTTCATAATCTTCCAGCCTGTTGCCTAGCGTCGCCAGCGCCCGCATCATGACGACAGGGTGCGCGGCAATGATCCGTTGGAAGTCTTCGGGAGTGAAAGCACAAATGCGCGTGCCAGGCGCTGCTTCCGCGAAGTGCGAAAGGTGGTTATCTTGTAAGCCGACATTTCCAAACAGCGTCCCCGGCCCCATCACGTCAAAAACGAATCGTTTCCCACCGCGCGTATGGTACAGGGAAACCTCGCCTTCCTTTACCAGGAAGAGTCGGGTTTCTTGCAAATGTGGGGAATATAAAAGAGCGCGGCTGTCATGGCGCGTGTCCTGAGCCGCTTGGGCTATACGCATGATTTCTTCGCTTGGGATGCCCGCGAAGATATCTAAATTTTTGATGTACCAGATGCGATCCATACTGCGGCAAGCCTAGCACGGATGGCGGCGGGGAAACCAGAGAAAACTCTGATTTCAGAATTTTGCTATAATTTAGACAGTTGGTTTAAGCATAAATCATAGTCACTATGGGTATAAATATTTGGGCAGTACTAGTCTCAGCCGTCGCTTCCATGGTTATCGGCAGTATTTGGTACGGGCCGTTGTTTGGGAAGAAATTCATGCTCGCTATGGGTATGGATAAAATGACGCCCGAGCAGCAGGCGGAGATGAAGAAGAACATGGGGATGAGTTATTTTTTACAGTTCGTGGCCAGCCTCGTCATGTTTTACGTTTTAGCGATGTTCATGGGCCGCTTGGGACAGTTGTCCCTTACTAGCGGTTTGCAAGTCGCGTTTTGGGCCTGGCTTGGTTTTGTAGTTCCTGTACAATTGGGCAATGCTATCTGGGGTGGAAAAATGAGCTTGTTTTGGATTAGTATCGGCAATATGCTGGCAACGCTCTTGGTCGCTGGTGCGATCATCGGCGTTTGGCAGTAAACTTTTATTCTGGTTGTAGACCTGTGATCTGAAGAGGTATGAAAAATTCTGTTAAAATGATCGGTTTGGTTGTGTTGGCAGTTGTTATCACTTTTTTCATTTACCTCTCAACAAGGAATCAGCCGGCACGTGTATCGGTCGACGCATTACCAGTTGCCGAGGAAACACAGTCTGTTACGCTTAAAGATGGCGAATCTTTCGAGCTCTCGGCGTACCCTGTTAAAAAGACGATCAACGGGCAAACCGTCAAAATGCTTGCCTATAACGGCTCCATTCCCGGCCCCCTGATTGAGGTGGAACAAGGGGCCGAGGTCACGGTGCATTTTACGAACAACACCGATATCGCCACGACCATTCATCCGCATGGCGTCCGTGTTGAAAACGCCAATGATGGCGTGCCCGATGTGACGCAAGCGCTGATTCAGCCCGGACAAGATTTTACGTACGCGTTGTCATTTCCTGATGCTGGCGTCTATTGGTACCACCCCCACTTTCGCGAAGATTATGCGCAAGAGCTCGGTCTCTATGGAAATTTCTTGGTTAAACCGTCGGATGACGCTTATTGGAGTGCTGTAAACGGAGAAGCTGTTGTGTTCCTCGACGATATTTTATTGGATAAAAACGGGGCAGCGTTTAATAAAGAGGTTGCCGACCATACCTTAATGGGCCGATTTGGAAATGTGATGCTCGTTAATGGCAGTACGGATTATCGTCTGCAAGTTCCGGCCGGAGCCGTTGAACGTTTTTATTTAACGAATGCAGCGAATACAAGGCCATTTAACATTGCGATCCCCGGGGCGAAGCTGAAATTAGTGGGTGCTGACAATGGCAAATACGAAAAGGAAACATTTGTGGAGTCGGTTTTGCTTGGTCCGTCTGAGCGGGCCATTGTTGAAGCCTATTTTCCTAAAGCTGGAGCATATCCTTTTGTACATCGAACGCCGGGCAAAGTGTATACACTTGGCACAATTACAGCCGATGAAGCTGTCGCTCAGCCGTCACTGAGCGCGTCATTTAACATGGCGCGCCTAAATAGCGACGTTATTGCCAGCATCGACCCCTTTCGGGCGGAGTTCAACCGCGCGCCAGATAAGGTGCTTCGCTTGACGCTGAACATGCGGGGCATGGGAGGGCCTGCCGGCACGCACCAGATGCAGGGCGGCGGCATGATGATGGATTCCCAGATGGGCATGTCCGCGCCGGCTGGCGGCATCGAATGGGAGGACGATATGGGGGCCATGAACGAAGGATCGACCAGCCAAACGCTTGTCTGGCAGCTGCGTGATGAGGCAACCGGGGCGGTGAATATGGATATTCACGACTGGGATTTTCGTGTAGGCGACCGCGTGAAAGTGCGTGTGATCAATGATGCTCATTCCATGCATCCCATGCAGCATCCGATCCATTTTCACGGGCAGCGCTTCCTGATACTTTCCCGTGATGGCCAGAAAGAAACAAACATGGTTTGGAAAGACACGGCCTTTATTCCGGCAGGTCAGACGGTAGATTTACTTATCGAGATGTCGAATCCAGGCATCTGGATGGCGCATTGCCATATTTCCGAGCATCTTGAGGCTGGCATGATGCTGCAATACCGTGTTCAATGAGCACGCTATTCGGCGTTTACCGCTTGGCAAAATAAAAAAAATCGGGCATGATTGTCAGATAAATTCTCAAGGAATCTTACATGCACGGACGCGATTTAACCCAA
>CAYHTI010000044.1:0-6170 GCA_964359515.1 uncultured Gammaproteobacteria bacterium
CGACGAATGAGGTTGGGCTCTTTTCCATGGAAGAAAAGGGGTTACTGCCGGTAGAAAACCCTTCCGCCTTGTTCGTAAGTTCCTCTACTCCCCTTCCCGGCTCGGTCATTACCTGCGTCTTTGAAGGCAGCCGGCCGTTCTTGGTGGAAATCCAAGCGTTGGTGACGAAATCACCCTATGCCTCACCCCAACGCCGCGCCTCAGGGTATGACTCGAACCGGTTACAACTCCTGCTCGCCGTGTTAAATGAACGCAGCGACCATGATTTTGCAAATTTGGACGTGCACCTTAACATCGTCGGCGGCCTTAAAATCAATGACCCAGGAACAGACTTAGCCGTCTGCCTAGCCCTGATCAGCGCTTTAAACAATAAGCCCGTTGGTGAGCGGACGATTGTGCTCGGCGAAGTCGGACTCGCCGGTGAAGTGCGGCCCGTGCGGCAGTGCAGTGAACGACTAAAAGAGGCGGCGAAACTTGGTTATACGCATGCGCTGATTCCGGATCAAAAAACCAAGGTGGCGATTGAGGTGGAGACGGTGCGCGCATTGAGTGGCCTTCGTGTCATTCCGTAACCGACCGGCCTTCGCCAAGGCTTCGTCCGGCCAGCCCTTCGTAGCTTTAGCGTAGTAGGGCGTGAGGAGGTGTACGGAATCCCCTGCTAAGGCCGTAAACGTGTTGGAGTATGGGATCCCGGATCCGCCCTTATCATGGGCAACGTCCGGGATGACATTATTCCAAATGTATCCGCTCATTGAGCTTGCGAACATGCTCAGCAAGGTCCGGCGACGAAGCTAGTTTGCCTTCTTTTAAAAACTCCTTAGCGGCGTTCTGCACGCTTTCAATAAAAGCTGTATCCGCCAGATTCACGTAAGCCAAGGCAGCAAGTCCTGACTGGCGCGTTCCAAGCATTTCACCAGCACCGCGAACTTGTAAGTCCAGTTCCGCGACATCGAAACCGTTTTTGCAGGCAAGGAAGCGTTTTAAACGATCGTGGCTTGGCGGGGTGTACACGCTTGGCAGCAGAAAACAATACGATTGCTTCTCCCCTCGCCCGACGCGGCCGCGGATCTGGTGTAGTTGAGATAAACCAAACCTCTCGGCCCCTTCGATCAGCATGATGGTGGCATTAGGCACGTCCACACCGACCTCAATGACGGTGGTTGCCACGAGCATTTGCGTTTTGCCTGCTTTAAAGGATTTCATCAGGTTTTCCTTTTCCGTGGAATTCAACTTGCCATGCAAAACCGTGATACTTGTTTCTGGAAACAATTTTTTAAGCCGATCTGCTTCTTGGGTCACGGATTTTACACCCAAGGTATCCGATTCCTCAATGAGTGGGCAAACGACATAGGCTTGCTGGCCGGACGCGAGCGCTTCATGTAAAAATTTTTCCATCTCGCCGCGCTCTTTTTGGTAAACAAGCTTGGTCTGGATCGGAAGGCGGTTCTTGGGCATCTGCTTGATTGAAGAAACCGATAAATCACCATAAAACGCCAAGGTGAGCGTACGCGGGATTGGCGTGGCTGTCATGCTGAGCAAATGGGGCATGACACCGTCTTCCCCGCTGCGGTCACGCAAGGCCTTTCTTTGCTCCACGCCAAAACGGTGCTGTTCATCAACCACGGCCAAACCCAAACGCCGAAAAGCGACATCGCCCTGTATGAGAGCATGCGTGCCGATCACCATGGAAATCGTCCCTTCTTCGAGGGCGCGCCGAATGGTTTTCTTATCCCAAGTCTGAACCGCGCCGTGCTGGAAAAAGAGTTGCTGCGTGCGGGTATACAAGGCGACGGGCACATCCGAACCAGCGAAGAGCTTACTGAATGTTTGAAAATGTTGCGTAGCCAAAACCTCCGTCGGCGACATGAGCGCGCTTTGATAGCCGTTCAATGAAGCGAGGTACATCGCCAACCCAGCGACGGCCGTCTTGCCTGAACCGACGTCGCCCTGCACCAACCGGTTCATGGCTGCGGGCTCTTTCATGTCCAAAAAGATGCTCCAGCCCGTTTTCTTCTGGTCATCCGTAAGCTCAAAAGGCAGTAAGGCGACGAATTCGCGAATCTTTTCCTCAAAAAACGTCATCTGGGGCGCGGGCAACTGGGTATTTGCTTCCTTCAAAGATTGCATTTGCAGCTGCAAATAAAAGATTTCCTCAAAAGCCAGACGTTTTTGGGCGCGCGAGACATCAGCCATGGTCTCGGGCGCGTGTAAAAGGCGTATTGTTTCTGGTAAACTCGGCAAATTGTGGGCAAGGCGTAGTTCTTCAGGCAATGGGTCAACGAGCTGCAGCCGTGCAGGTAAGACATGATCCAGCAAAAACTGCATCTGCTTTTGCGTCAGGTTCATTGAAAGCGGGTAAATGGGAAGCAACCTGCCGGTATAGACTGTTTGTGACTCCTCCTTTACCAACTCCACTTTCGGACTCTTCATCAACAGCTTATTACCGCGCTGATCAATCTTGCCCGACAAGGAAACTTTTGTCCCAGCAGCAAGGTTAGCCGCTAAAAACTTCTGATTAAACCAGATGACTTCGAGCGTCCCAGTTTCATCGGCCACGCGCATGGTCGTGATCGACAGGTTTCTCCGCAATGCTTTGCGCTGGCTGATGGAAACAACTGAGGCGTGCACGGTCGCCTGTTCCCCGATCTGGAGTTCAGCAATCGGGCGCTTGGCGGAAAAATCCTCGTGGCGGTGCGGAAAATGGAACAGTAAATCTCGCACGGTATAAATACCCATGCGTTCCAAACGTCCAGCCGTGGCTTTGCCAACGCGGGTCAATTCGACTACTGGCGTATGTAGGGTCAACATATGGCTCATCTTAGCGGCCTACGGCTAATTTTGCCAAGAAAGCAGACTTTAAGATAAGCTCTAAAGCAGGTATGGATGAAATAAGCTTAAAACAAGCCCAAAAAACCGTCGACGATTGGATCAAAGCCAAGGGCGTTCGGTATTTTTCAGAGCTGACGAATCTCGCCCAATTGGTCGAAGAAGTGGGCGAAGTTGCCCGTATTATTTCACGCACCTATGGCGACCAAAGCTTTAAGAAAAGCGACGAAGGAGCCTGGTTAAAAGATGAAATCGCTGATGTCTTATTTGTCCTGATCTGCCTTGCGAACCAAACGGGCATCGATCTTACGGATGCATTCCACAAAAACATGGAAAAGAAAAATAAACGTGATGAAACGCGCCACCTAAATAATAAGAAATTACACTAAACTGTCATCCCGTAACCGACTTGCCCGCCGTAGTTCTTAACGTAGGAGGGCGTGAGGAGGTATGCGGGAATGACACCGAATAAAAATATGACGTACACACCCACTAACTACGACCACCTCTTAGGCACCCCCGGCTTCAGCGACACTTTGCTCAAAAACCACTTCACGCTTTACCAGGGGTACGTGAATAATACAAACAAGGCGCTCGACATGCTCGCCAAGATGGACCCTACATCTTACGAATTTGCCGAAGTGAAACGCCGACTTGGCTGGGAATTTAACGGCATGCGCTTGCACGAATACTATTTCGGCAATATGCGAAATGGCGGCAGCACCCTGAACGAAGAATCCACCTTCGCGCAAAAGATCAATGAACAATTCGGCAGCTTTGATGCCTGGATGAAAGACTTCCGCGCAACCGGCGCCATGCGCGGCATCGGCTGGGTTGTGCTCTACTACGACACCCAGGCCAAGCGCCTAATCAACACCTGGATCAATGAACATGATCTCGGCCATTTCAGCGGCTGCACACCCTTGCTGGTCATGGATATCTTTGAACATGCTTTCATGATCGATTACGGCCTCAAGCGCGCCGATTACATTGAAGCGTTCTTTAAGGCTATCGATTGGAACGCCGTTGAAAAAAGAATGAATTAATATGCCGCTCCAACAACAGCAAAGGCGTGAAGACAAGCAATGCGATATCTGCGGCTTGCACTACCCTACCGAGGAACTCGCTGGGAAATGTCATGATTGGTGTTCCACGCATGCGACCTGCAATATCGAGATCATAAAGCACGCCATTGAGAGTCAAAAAAAGTAACCCCGCGGAATTGCTTCCAGCGGGGCAACATGACCGTGCTTCGCTCTCATTGAGGAGGGTGCAGCAGGTCTTCCAGTTCAGGCAGCTCCTCGCTGCGGCCGATGTAGACGTACGTCGGAATGGTTCCGCCCGTATCCAGCTGAATCCACTCCCCCTCATCCTCACTCTTCACGACTATCTCCACAAGCCGTCCGTGGCTGTTGCAGATCGACTGCCGGAAAGAGCGGATGCTCTTCAACAGGCTTCCGCGCCTTGGCCTGCCCCTCCCGGATGGAATCAAGCAAGGTATCAGCAAAGGCGACCTCGGCGGCGAAGACTTCGTCGGCAGCATGCTCCTCTCTAAACCGAGCCGCCGCCTCGGGATCCTTCTTCCTCAGCTCGAGGTACTGCTGAATTCGGCTGTTTCTGTGCATGACCAGCCTCCTTTGCAACTATTTGTAACAGATGTTGCGAGGAATGACAAAAAATTTTCCATCATAAAACCGAGGGCATTGCCTCGGTTTTATGATGGTGTAGCCGGGAGGATTTGAACCTCCGACCCTCAGCTCCGCAAGCTGATGCTCTATCCAGCTGAGCTACGGCTACATATGGACATTGGTGATAAAGAACATGACGCCCTGCCCCACATCGGACAAAAGCTGCGCGCCCGCCGTAGCGCTTCGCGGAGGAGGGAGCTACGGCTACGTATCTGGAAAAAGGAAATGCAAAACCGCTTTTGCAGCGGTCTGGCGGTGCGGACGAGAAATCGCTTAGAGGTGCAGGATCCTGGCTAGGCTGTCAGCCATGGGTTCCTCATCTTTCTCTAAGTTTTCTGGAAGATATTCTAACAAGAGTTCTCTGATTTGTAAAGGATTGTTCCCTTGCATGGGTATGGCGAGCAATGGCCGCCAGGCAGACTTGAATTCGAAATAAAGGGTCTCAACACTAGGGGGTTGGTAGGCGATCCAAAACTCCTTGATGTCTTTGAGCGGGTATAAGCTCCGCCCAACCTGGATGCCATGCGGCGTGACAGCGAAGTATATTTGGCCCGGGCGGCGCCAGTTGCGCAAGAAGACGATAAGCGTCGCCAAGACGATGATAATGGAAAACAAAAAGTTATCCGTGAGTATGCCGAGGATGATAAAAAATGAGGCGATGATGCCAAACCATAAATACCAAGAATTGCTCCGCTTGGTCGCGTCAAATTCTGGATAGCTCCAACTCATCAACTCTTTGCTTGAATCAAACTGTTCCATACTTCATCATTATACAGAAAACCAAATTTTCTCGCCAAGGCATTGATTGACAAAGAAGCGAATAAACAGTAAAATCGAAGTACTTTTTGACAAAACGCATCAGCGCTCGCTGAGGCGTTTTGTCTGTAAAGGAGTTCGAAAAAAGGACCTCTGACGAAGCGGTGGCTCTGAGTGACCCAAAGAGATCCAGAACTAGATCTAGATTCCAGATAAAGATGCTTTATGAGAGGTGGCAGAGTGGTTTAACGCACCGGTCTTGAAAACCGGAGTACCGCAAGGTACCGTGGGTTCGAATCCCACCCTCTCCGCCATCCGAGCGAAGCTCGGATGTTCTAGATCTAAATTCTCGATCTTGATCTAGATCAAGATCGAGACCACAGATCAAGACTAAAACACATGGAGAGATGGCCGAGTGGCTGAAGGCGACGGTTTGCTAAACCGTTATACGGAATTTACTTCCGTATCGAGGGTTCGAATCCCTCTCTCTCCGAATGGCGTTCAAATGGTGGACCGCATTCGGAGAGAAATGAAGCTCTAAAAAACGAGCGATAAACATATGGAGAAAAAGATCACGCCGCGCGCTGAAGACTATTCACAGTGGTATCTTGATATCATTTCAGCCGCTGATCTTGCAGATTACGGCCCCGTAAAAGGCACCATGGTGATCAAGCCTTACGGATACGCTATTTGGGAAGCCACCCAAAAAGTTTTGGATGAAAAATTTAAGGAAACGGGCGTGCAGAACGCTTATTTCCCCATGTTCATCCCTGAAAAACTATTACACCGAGAAGCGGCCCACGTTGAAGGTTTCGCGCCAGAAGTTGCCGTGGTCACGCATGCTGGCGGGAAAAAGCTCGACGAGCCCCTGGTGGTCCGCCCGACGTCGGAAGCCATCAT
>CAYHTI010000045.1:0-6080 GCA_964359515.1 uncultured Gammaproteobacteria bacterium
CTTGCGAAGAAAAAGTTCCTGTTGCGCCTGCCCCGGCACCTGCCGAACAACCGACGCAGCCGAGCAGCAGTGCGCCAGTTAAGCCCACGGAAATAGCCTTGCCGGAGTCCACGATAGCACCAGACGCGGAAGTCAACACGGAACGTGATTCGCAAGAAGCTCCTGTCGCAGCGGATACCCTTGAAGAAGCAGCACTTCCCGTTGACCAGCAAGCGCAGCCAATTGCTGAGGGACAAGACGCCGACCTTGCCGCAACCTCTGGCAGCGCTGACGCAAACGAAGTCTTCGTGCAGGCCGAGCAACTTTCTTGGAACAGCTTCCGCTTCCGGCCGTCTTCGCGTTTGGGTGCTGGTTCATACGAGTATATCTGGGATCTCGGTGACGGCACGGTGTCATCCGACCGCGTGGTCGAACATACCTATCGCAAGCCCGGACGCTACAGCGTCAATGCCCAGTTAATCGACCAGGAAGGCGGCATACAGTCTTCAACCGTGCTGGTGCGCGTAGGATTTTTCAACTTGGAAAATTGGCGGCTTTGGATTATCATCGCCTTGCTCGCTTTGATCATCATTGTGGCGGCCATGACCGCCGGCGTCACCGACGCCATCGTCCCGCCGGTTTCAGAATTTGCCGCTTCAAATAAACCGGTCGAGGTCGAAAAAGAAGAGGTTGAGATAGAAACCCTGTCACAGGATTCCGGTGGCCTGGATGCTTTCGCCTCAACAGGCGTCTCGTCTGAGGCTTTAGGCAGCGAGTTGTCTTTATTGGAATCACTAGACCATGCGGCGACCAAGCAAGAGGCAGAGCCGGTTAAGGCTGAACCAGCCATCTCGGCAGCTGCCATAACCGCTGATGAACCGACGAAATTAGAAAAACCAGCTGTAAAGAAAAAAACAACAACGAAAAAGAAGCCCGGCAAGAAGCGAACTGTTAAAGTTAAGAAAGTATCGTAAATATGAACGGAAAAAAAATTACCATGGTTGTAGCCGGAGTCGCGGCTGTCCTATTGGCGGGTTATGGCTTGACCATGCTCGCTAGCGGCAGCGGATATGATCTGGCGGTGAAAGACCCGTCCAGCGGGACGGCTGATGCGCCTGTCGTGATTGAAGAATTTGCTGATTTCCAATGCCCGGCGTGTAAGGTAGCCGCCGCGCCAATCAAGGAAGTGCTCAAGGCTTATCCGACTCAAGTGCGTTTTGTCTATCGGGATTTTCCAATACCTGGACACGAGCATGCCCGTGTGGCCGCTGCTGCCGGTTTATGTGCAGCGCAGCAGGAAAAGTTTAAGCCATTTTACGAAACCGTGTACGGTGAACAGGAGAATTGGGTGGCTTTCGACCGCGCCGCTTTTGATGCCTATTTGGTTTCTGTCGCGCAAAAACCCGAGCTGAACCTTGACCTTGCCGATTTCAACGCCTGCCGTGCCTCTAGGGATGCCAAGCGAGAGGTGGAAAACGATTATCAGGAGGGAATTTCACGCAGCGTGGACTCGACACCAACCTTTTTCATCAATGGCGTGAAGCGGGCGGAGGTTTTGAGTGTCTTTCAGTGGATTCAGCTGATTAATGCTGAGCTTGAGAAAAAGGGTCTACAGCCTGAAAATACGCCATCTCAGCCGCAATCGTAGCTTGACCTTTGCACTTGCATGAAAGAACCAGTCCTGTTAAACAGGGACTGGTTCTTGTTATACTGGAAGTCGTTATGACCTGGTCAGAATATTTTAGCCAACATAAGCGGATAGTAATGGTTGCCGCGATTGCCGCCGGCCTTGTTTTTGTGGCGGCTCTTTTTGTTGGCGCGCTGGGCGTGGAAGCCTATTTTGCTAACCGCGTCTATCCCAATGTTCGTTACGCAGAACTGGATCTTGGTCTGCTGACCCGTGCCGAGGCGGCGACAATACTGGAAACATGGCAAGACCAGTGGTGGCAGCAAGAAATGAAGTACACCGCCTACGACGAGACGGGCAAGGTCCTTTCCACCGTTAAATTTTATCCCGTCCTTGTGGCGGAAGGGGGCAGCCAGTCGTATGAGCTCGTCTGGTACGACATTGAAAACATGCTTGATCGGGCCTTCTCGGTCGGGAGAGATGCAAACGGACAGCGATTATCGCGAGCGCGGCGAGGACTCGCTTTGCTTGCCGCGGCGACGAAAGAGAATGTACTCACCCCTTCCGTAGAGGTAGATGAGTCCCGTTTAGAGCAGGTGCTCCGTTTGAAATTGGAGGCGTATGAAACCCAGCCGCGCGACGCATCTTTGGCTTGGCGCTATGCTTCGCAGCGGCCAAGCATTGTTTCAGAAGAGTCTGGAAATACGTTTGATTATGCACGAGCGATTCAGGACACCGAAGAGGTCTTGCGAGGTATGCGTAGCAGCTCCGTGAATCTTTATCGCGCAAAGCGTGTGCCGCAAGTGACAACTGCGGACGTCACAGCCGCCCTGGAATCACTGACATTTTACCAAGCGCGTTTTCCTGTAGTGATCAGTTATCGTGATGAACTTTATGATGTAAACCGCAGATATGATTTGCCTTGGTTAACCGCTTTTCAGGCAGTTCAAGTAGCTGTTTTCCCGGTTTCCGGACCAGAACTGATGCTCCAGGAAGAGAAATTAGACAGTTTTTTTGACGCGATAGAGCGCGAAACGAATTTCGAAGCGCAAAATGCGAAATTTGAGATTGCCGCCGACCAGAAAGTCCAGCAGTTTGAGCCCTCCCGCACGGGGTATGCGTTAAACCGTGCCAGAACAGTCGAGGCCCTAAATGCAGCTCTTTCGGATACCCGATTTGAAGTCACAACAGCTTCGTTGCAGGTCGACACGATCGAGCCAGAGGTCACTACTGACGGTATTAATGATTTGGGGATCAAAGAAATTTTGGGGGTCGGATATTCCAATTTCAAAGGAAGTCCAAAGAACCGTGTACATAATATCAGCGTGGGCGTTAACCGACTCAATGGCACACTCATTGCTCCTGGGGAGGATTTTTCTCTACTGAACGCCCTCAAGCCGTTTACCCCAGCCGTCGGGTATTTACCAGAGCTGGTGATCAAGGGCGATAAGATTGAACCGGAAATTGGCGGTGGGCTGTGCCAAATCGGTTCAACCACATTCCGCGCTGCTATGAATTCTGGGCTGCCGATTGTGGAGCGGCGTAACCATTCGCTCGTGGTCAGCTATTATAATGATCCGCGCAACGGCAATCCGGGTACGGACGCGACGATCTACGATCCGGCGCCGGACTTTAAATTTACCAACGACACTGGTCATTATATTTTGATCGTCACGAGCATGAATAATGCGACGGGCGACCTTACCTTCGCGTTTTGGGGTACGAATGACGGGCGAAAAGGGGAGTACAGTGAACCAGTCGTCTCGCGCTGGATTCCAGCTGGTGAAGAAAAGCTCATTGAAAGCCCAGACCTTAAGCCAGGTGAGAAAAAATGCCAAGCTGGACATGTCGGTGCTGTCGCCAGTTTTGTTTACACAGTAAACAAACCAGGACAAGAGGCGCAAAGTACGACCTATACCAGCAATTATCGCCCGCTGCCGCGCATTTGTTTGGTTGGCGTTTCGGCTGAAGTCCCGACTGACCCAGACAACCCGGAAGGAGACAATGTCGGCGTGACCGATGATGGCCAGCCTATCGTGTTTTAGACTGGTTGCGGGCGAAGAAACCTTTGGGGTATAATAATGACATTCAATTTGTTAACTGGTTCTTTCATGCCCGCAGCAAAAACACCAACAAAAGCAAAACGCAAAGCCTCGGCCAAAAAACCGGCAAAAAGGGCTGCAAAAAAAAGATCTGCGGTGAAGCGTGCACCCGCGCGTATTAAGAGTTCCGTTGCCGTTGAGCCTCAAGAAATTAAGAACGAGATGCAAGACCCCTTCCAGGTGATTTCTTTTGAGCAGCCCACCACGCCCGCTGTCCAGACTTGGTCAGTCATGCCTGAATTGCCGCCGCTCGATCTCGATGAACTGGTTTTGCCGGCCATGCCATCGCTGGCTGTTCAAGAAGAGGACCCAGCGCCCTCATTTACAGCCGTTACCTTGCGGTCGCGTTTGTCATTTTACTTGGGTGTATTTTTCGGCGCCATTGTGGTGAATGTCCTCGTGGTAGCCCTGCTCGCAATCGTCAGTGTTTAAATTGACTTTCGATGTTAAAACACCCTGCAGAAAGAGCCTTGCTCTCCTGCGGGGTGTTTTCTTGACGACAAGCAGGGCGCAGGGCATGCTAGGAGTATGATGACATCCAGGAAAAAAATTGCCGTGTTTTTTATTGTCATTTTGGGAGCGGCTATACCGTCTTGGTTGTTTTGGCCTGCTCAAACGCCGCAGGAAGTTCCTGTTTCGACTGAGGTGGACGAGCTACTATCTAATGGCGAAAAGGCGGCTCTCTCTGAGCCGGATGCGCAACAGCCACAAAACAAGCCGGACAGCCTGCCCGTCGAAGAAGAGCCAGTTCCGACTGAAACAAAACGCGTCATCCCGGCAAAGGCCATGCTAAAAGTCCCCTTTGCCCCGCAAGCGCCGTTTAGCAACTGGGATTTGCCGTATAAGGAAGCCTGTGAGGAGGCATCCGTTATCATGGTGAACCGTTTTTATCGCGGCCAGGCGAGTATCGAACAGGAAGACGTGAAAGACGCGATCGATGCCATGGTCGCCTGGGCGCTTGAACCAATGCAAGGAAAAATCGACACCGATGTCGCTACCACCGCCCGGTATTTTACCGAGTATTTGGAGTACAAATCTTCGCGCCTGGCCATCATCAATGCACCGACGATCGAAGATATCAAAGCAGTCATTGCCGCCGGGTATCCGGTTATTGTCCCTGCGGCTGGCCGTGACCTGGGAAACGTCAATTTTCGCGATCCAGGGCCCTTGTACCACATGCTTGTCATTGTCGGATATGACGAGAATGACTTTATCACCAATGACCCGGGCACGCGTAACGGCGAGGGGTATCGTTATAAGCAGCAGGTGCTTTATGATGCCATCCACGACCTGACGCCCGTTTTAGAGAATATTCGCGAGGGGCGTAAGGTAATGATGGTGGTAAAGCCGTCAGTATGATCCCATACTTTTCTTGGACGCAAATTCAGCTGGGGCCGCTGACCATTCAGGTTTGGGGGACGATGGTAGCTATCGGTATTCTCATCGGAGCGTGGACAGGAGCCCGTTTCGCCGCCCGCCGCACTTTAGACGCGAATGTCATCTACTCCGGAGCATTTTGGATCATTGTTGGCGCTTTTACCGTCGCGCGCCTGTTCCATGTGTTGGCCTACGATTTGGCCACCTACGCGGCCGATCCGTTAGAGGTTTTGCGTGTTTGGCATGGGGGATTTTCTATTTTTGGTGGCTTCCTCGGCGCCTTGTCGGGGTATGCCTTATTTGTTTGGCGGCGCAAGATAAATTGGCTTAAGTACGCTGATGCTTTTATCTATGGCTTGCCGCTGGGCTTGGGCTGCGGGCGCATCGGTTGTTTTTTAATCCATGACCATCCAGGAACGCTAACAAATTCACCCCTGGGTATTGTCTATCCGGACGGCCAGGTCCGGCATGATCATGGATTGTACCTTTCGATCAATGGCTTTGTTTTGGCCTTTGTGTTTTTTCTCTTGGCAAAAAAGGATCGATCGGAAGGTTTTTTCTGCCAAGTGTTCCTTGTCTGGTACGGAAGCGTACGATTTTTCTTGGATTTTTACCGCCTGATCGACATCCGCTATTTTGGGCTTACCCCGGCGCAATATGGTTCAATCCTCATGGTCGCGGCTGGAGTAGCTTGGGCTGTTTATCAAAGGCGTAGGCCAGTCCTGGCCGATAAGGCTTGAGCCAAATGCCCTCGTTTGTTATAGTATCCGTGTTTCGTTAATACCTGCTTATGCAAAAACGTTTGGCGCTTCTCGATGTCTTTCTGGTCCTGCAGCTGCTCGTCATCGCTGCTTTGGGTGCCAATATCGCCATTGCTGCCGGTTTGTTCGGCGAAGGGGAGAGTGAGTTTGAAGGATTAAAGATTACCCTCCTGACGACTCCGGAATGTCCTACTTGTTTTAGCTTGCAGCCCTTGCACGACTATTTAACGCAAA
>CAYHTI010000046.1:0-6067 GCA_964359515.1 uncultured Gammaproteobacteria bacterium
GCTATCCTTTCCTATCCCTTGCGGAGAGCTGATTTGTGCACTTGTTGCCGCCCCACCATCACCGCTATTTCCCTGAACTCCAGTTCCAGCAAACGTCGTGATGGTCCCACCCGTATCCACTTTTCGAACGCGGTAATTTAAACTATCACTAATATACAGATTGCCTAAGTCATCAACAAAAACATACGACGGGCGATTTAAGCTGGCCGCCGTTGCCGGACCACCATCTCCCGCATATGTGGCGGTGCCGTTTCCCGCCACCGTGTTGATGATACCAGATACCGCATCAATCCGCCGGACACGATGATTGAAAGAATCCGCCAAAAAAAGATTGTCACTGCTGTCAAAGACAATGCCGCCCCCGGAAGTAATGGAAGCGCTGGTGGCTAAACCGCCATCGCCACTAAAGCTGAAACTGCCATTACCAGCGACCGTAGTAATGATCCCTGTACCAGCATCTATTCTTCTGATGCGAGCATTGTTGTTGTCGTGAATAAAAATATTGCCAGCTGAATCCAAGACGACGCCATTTGGCCCATCGAGTTTGGCGGCCGTCGCCAATCCGCTATCGCCACTAAACCCAGCCACGCCTGTTCCTGCGATGGTCGTGATAATATTACTGGACGCATTAACTTTGCGTACGCGGTGTTGATTGGTATCAGCAATATAAACATTGCCAGCCGTATCGGTTGCAACTTGTGCTGGTTGCCAAAGTTGTGCATCGGTGGCGAGGCCGCCATCGCTAGCACCGCCGCCGGCGATCGTCGTGATATCACCAGCAACGGACGCGCGCACCTGTGCCAAGGCACTCCGCCAAATTTGCTGACGAATCGCAAAAAAATTAGCCACGCCAAGAGCGGCCAGAAGAAAAAGACAGGTAATTAGAGAAATTTTAAAACCTTTTTTGTGTTTATCCACACATTTGAAAAATACCGTATCTAGTATAGCAAAGGTGGTAGCAACAACGAACTACTTCCCTTTCCTCGCAGCCTTAACAAATTCCATGAACAGTGGATGCGGCGTGAGGGGGCGTGACTTGAATTCGGGGTGAAACTGCACTCCGACAAAAAATGGATGAGCGCTCTTCTTTAACTCGATGATTTCCACGAGGTTGTTATCAGGATTCATACCGCTAAATACCATTCCCTTCTTTTCAAGCACCTCTCGGTAACTGTTGTTAAATTCATACCGGTGGCGATGGCGTTCTTTTATGAGCTTTTTCCCATAGGCCGCGCGGGCGATCGTATCAGAGCTAAGTTCGCAATCATATCCGCCCAGGCGCATGGTGCCGCCATATTGTTTCTTTTCCAATTTAGCCACCTGGTCAGACATAGTATGAACGACCGGATACGAGGTCTTGGGGTTGATCTCCGTCGTATGCGCGTTTTTTAATCCAGCCACATGACGGGCGAATTCTACCGTAGCCATCTGCATACCGTAGCAGAGGCCCAAAAACGGAATTTTATGCTCGCGGACGAACTGAATGGCCTTAATCTTGCCCTCAATACCGCGACTACCGTACCCGCCTGGGACGATGATGCCTTCAAACGAAGACAATTCCTTCAAAGCCTTGGGATTCTTTTCATACTCCTCTGCGTTGAGCCAGGTAATAACGGGCTTCCTCCCCTGCGTCCACACGGCATGCTTCACGGCTTCGATGACGGAAATATAAGAATCGGCTAATGTGAATTCTCCCGTCTTAAAATACTTTCCGACAATACCGATGCGCAGGGGCTTTTCCGTGGTTTTGACCTTTTTGACAAAGTCTTTCCATTTCGTGAGTGTTGATTTTTGGGGCGGCAATTCAAAACGCCGCATGATTTCAAGATCGAGCTCTTCCTTATCAAACATCAGCGGGATTTCGTAGATAGACTCGACATTGGGCGCGGAAATAACGCGCTTTGGGTCAATGCTTGCCACCATGGAAATTTTTTCCTTGCGCGGCTCATCCAGGGGCTGGGTGGAGCGACAAATAATAAAATCCGGATTAAGGCCGGATGCGTTCATGGTGCGTATGGCATATTGGGTCGGCTTGGTCTTCATTTCGCCGACCGTGCCCGGGACGGGTAAATAGCTCACCAGGACAAAGGCAACATCCTGAGGGCTTTTGATCTGCATCATGCGGGCAGCTTCCAAAAAGAGGACATTCTGATACTCGCCGATGGTTCCACCGACTTCCACAATCATGACATCTGCTTTTGCCAGCTTAGCGGCTTCCCTAATACGTCGCACGACTTCTTGCGGAATATGAGGAACAACCTCCACGCATTTTCCCCCGTATTCTAGGTTGCGCTCCTTCTCAATGACCGTCTGATAAACGCGTCCCGTGGTCATGTAGTTTGCTGACGGGATATCTTGATCAAGGAAGCGCTCATAGTTGCCGACATCCTGGTCTGTTTCATCACAGTCTTCCGTTACAAAAACCTCTCCATGCTCGGTTGGGTTCATTGTACCAGCGTCTATATTGATGTAGGGGTCAATTTTAACGGCGGACACCTTGTAGCCGCGGCTCTTGAGGAGACGACCAATGGACGCCGATGAAATACCTTTGCCGACTCCGGACATGACACCGCCAACCACAAACAAATATTTTGTCCTCATATCCCTATAGCTTGCGTATAAATGACAAAACCAGCTCGTAGTGAGCTGGCATCCCCCCACAGGGGCTGGCCTGATTGATTATATCACACCCTACTCAAGCTCAATAGGGCGGGCCTGCACAAAATAAAAGGCATCGGCGAAGACCCATTCCACGCTGAGTGGATTACCGTAGTGATCTTCAAGTCGCAGGCAATCATCAGCAATCAGGTGAATCTTCTCATCTGTCAATTTTTGAGCGGTTATGGGTTCGGAAAATTCCTTCGTTTTCGTCCCCTCCTCGTCGCCAGTCGTGATCATGTAGGACTGCGTCGTTACGGTCTTTTCCAGGACGGCAAATGGTTCTTTCCGCAACACATATGTATCAGGGATGATCTTACCGGACACGATGGCTTCTCCTAGACCCAAAACGGCTTCGATAACCATTTGCCCAGGATCGCGATGCACGGGATGCGCTGTATAGGTCATTCCAGACACCGACGCAGAAACCATTTTTTGCACGATGACAGCCATGGATAAATCCTGCAGACGGACATGACGCTGGTACAAATGGTACAGCGAACGGGCGCTGTAGAGCGACGCCCAGCAATGTTTTATTTGCTCAGGGAGGGAGCCCATGCCGATATTTAGACTGGTAACTAATTCTCCGGCCCAGGCCGTGCTATATCCGCTCTCGCTGTAAACTGAACTGCGTACGGCGACGGTGCGCGTGTTCAAATGCACAAATTGCTGCAAAATGCCGGCCATGAGTTCTTCTGGCCAATCGCCGCCCACGATCATGTCCTTGATAATGCGGCTGGCATATTCGACCGAATGGATGTCCTGGATATTAAGCTTATCCAATTCAGCTTCAATCGCTGAAATTAAGTGGTTATGCGCCAAAAACTGGGCAAACGCTTCGCTCGTCACGACATATCCTTCCGGCACGCGAAATCCGGCCGCAGCGAGCTCCGATAATGATAAGGCCTTCCGCCCCACCAAGGCGGCATCATCGGGCTTCATTTGAGCGAATGGCAAGATGATCATATTAATTGCCGAAAAAATTTTGCCAAAAGTTTTTTTTCTCGGATTTTTCAGCCGAAGCCGCCTGGCCTGTATGGTGAGCCAACCAGCGCATCAGCCGCGAAGCTTCAGCGGACACCTCTTCCCCGTCGTACGTACTATCATGACGCCGTTCGCTCCAGCCATGTTCTTTGTTATCCAAATGGAGATTCAGTTTTAGGCGCGACTCGGTTTCCTCAAGTACATAAACGTGAAAACGCGGGTAGCGGTCACCCCGTATTTTATGGGCAAAACTTTGCTTGCCGCTGAGGCGGTCAAAAAGCGCGATGTACCCAGCGTCGCGTAAAATCGAAGCCGCGTTTTTGGCCAATGGCTTTTCATAGACGATATCCATAGGCACCGGAATTATTTCTTGAGCTGGCGAATTGCCTCTTCCAGCTGCGGATCTTTGTCGTCGTTAAAGTCTTGCTCGGTAAGATCCACTTCAATGTTGGGAGTAATACCGACCTCGTCAATCGCCCTCTCTTTGGGAGTAAACCAGCGGGCGACCGTCAGACGAAAAGATGAGCCGTCTTCTAGGCCTTCGTACTTCTGCACCGATCCCTTGCCAAAAGTCGTCTTACCGATCAGGGGCGCTATTTCGAAATCCTGCAGCGCGCCGGCGACGATCTCTGAGGCAGAAGCACTGCCCTCATTGACCAAAACGACGGTCGGTATGCCGCTTAATCGCGCCCGCCCCCGCGCATGGTGCAGACGCTCATCACCGCTATGGTCGCGTTCGCGCACGATCACACCATCTTCGATCCATTCGCTGGCTACTTCAATAGCCATATCCAAGAAACCTCCAGGATTATTTCTCAAGTCCAAAACAATGCCGTCGACCGGTTCATGCGCCTCCAGGTCGCGGATAAATTTATTCAGCAAATCGTCCGTTTCTTCATCGAATGAAGACAATTTTACGTAAGCAATGCCGTCGCGGTATTCCCAACGTAAACCCGTGTGCTGAATTTTTTTACGGGTAACGGCAACCTCCTTAGGTTCTTGCGAGCCTTTTGAAAGAACGGTTAACAGCACTTGGCTACCTTCTTCGCCGCGAATCTTAGACACGGCTAAATCCAACGGCATATCCAAGGCGTCTGTTTTGTCGATAGCCAAAATAGCATCGCCAGCTTTTAAGCCCGCCTGCTGACCTGGGCTGCCTTCCAGCGGCGCGATCACGACGATCGTGCCGTTGCGCTTGCCGATCTCAACGCCGATGCCTGAAAACGAACCAGAAAGCTCCTGGTCAAACTCCTCCGCCAGTTGCGGATTATAAAAGTCGGAGTAGGGATCACCGAGAGCGCCGATCATGCCGCGCACGGCGCCGTAGAACAGATCGACTTCATTCACTGGTTGTTTGACATAATTTGCTTTGACATCATTCCAAATCTTCCAGAACAGATCGAAATCCACATCGCCGCGGTATTCGCTATTGCTTGTATTGGTATTGATCACGCGGCTGGCTACGGCATGATCAGTCGCGTCAGCGTTTTGGCCGCCACCGGCATACCAGCCCGTGAAAAAAGCGACGATAAGCAAAATGACCATCGCGTAGCTTTTCAGCGAGGCTCGAGTACTTACTTGTTTGGGTCCGAAATAATTTTGCATACCTGACGAGCATTGTAGCAAGCGCCGAGTTTATCCTCAATTGATCTGCACGCGCTTGATATTTGCGCCTACAGCCTGCAGCCGCTTCTCCAACGCCTCGTAGCCGCGATCAATATGATGGATATTGAAAATTTGGGACTTGCCCTGTGCGATAAGAGCGGCCATGACATAGGTAATGCCGGCACGCAGATCCGGGCTGGTTATTGATTGGCCGTAGAGCATAGTCGGCCCATCGATAAAGACACGATGTGGGTCGGCCATAATAATTTTTGCGCCCATTTTATTGAGCTGATCGACGAAGAAGAGGCGGCCCTCATACACCGTTTCATGCATCAAACTCAGCCCTTGGCATTGGGTCAGCAGCAAGGTCATTGGCGGCTGCATGTCGGTTGCTAATCCGGGATACTCATGCGTTTTCACCTGCTGCGCGGGCATAGACGAGGCCTTACTGACCGTAACAAAATCAGCTCCGAGTTTATATGGGACATGCATGAGGTCGAAGTATTTCCAGAGTGCATCAAGATGCTCAGGTTCGATGCCAGTCACGGTCAACTCTTTACCGCAGAGAGCGCCAAGCACCGCGAAGGTACCGGCGTCAATGCGGTCAGGAATAATGGCGCACGCTCCGCCCGAAAGTTTTTCTACGCCTTTGATGCTGATGGTCGGCGTTCCATGGCCGGAAATTTTGGCGCCTACTGAGTTTAGATATTCACACAAGGCCACAACTTCAGGTTCCATGGCTGCATTTTTTATCATGGTATGGCCTTCAGCCAAAACAGCAGCCATAACCATGGCCTCTGTACCCGTATGGCTGACCCAC
>CAYHTI010000047.1:0-6054 GCA_964359515.1 uncultured Gammaproteobacteria bacterium
CGGCAAATTTGACCAGATAATTTCCGACTTTAAGCTAATAACTTTCACACGAAAAATAATCGGGTTATTGATGGAGCCAAAGAAACGTTCAAACACCTCGTCAACCTTGCGCGCGTCAGTCTCTGCAAAAATGCTGTATGAGTACGTTTCGTTAAATGTTGCCCTCACCAGCTGGACGGCATCATTTTTCTTTTTGTCAAAAGCTGCTTTTTTAATTTCAGACAATGTTTGTCTGCTCCAGAAAAAGAGAAGGGCGACACAAAGCACCAACAGGGCCACTAATACAAAAATTGATTTTTTCATAAAATGGTTCGTTTCTGTGTTTATAGTAACACAGATTGCTAGTGATGGTCAGCTTTTTACCTTCTGCTTCTTTCCTCATTTCATTCCCTTTTGATAATCCGCGCTCCCCTTCCATGACTGATGCGGAATGCTCGGATGCACGGTCACGCCGCCAAGTTCAATGGCACGCTTAATAGCCGTAACGGGATAGCCGCCGTAAATGTAGGCATTGGTAAGTACCTGCCAATTGGCTTCGGACAAGTTCTTTGGACGTCCGCCGATAGCTGATATAAACTCCGCAATCCGCTGCGTTTCAATGGACCGGTCGCTTAAACGGGCAAAGCCATACGCGAAAGATCCAGCTTGCAAGCTCGGGCGATCCTCAGGCTTAATAGGTTCTTTCGGTTTGGTTTCAGCCTTACCGCACTTCATTTCAAGACTTTCCGACCACTTACTGAGGTCTCCCAATTGCTTTGAGCGGCGGATTACATTGACGCGGCGAGCGGACTTGATCTCTTGGCCGCAGAAAGCCCCATACGTTTGGTTGACCTCGTACTCCATGTCCTTGTCGAAATACATGCTGCAGGACTGGTCATAAAATTTGACGCCGCTTTGCAGATAATAACCGCTGTCGAGGTCATAGACGCAATCAAGCGGGACTAAACCGTTACGGTACAAATCCTCGCGCCTGCGTCGGTCGAATTCCTGGTAGACGTTTTCCGACAAGCTAAAAATAAAGGCGCCCGGTAAAATAGTCCCAGCAAAAGGGACGCCGACCAGTTCTAAATTGCTATTGACCATGACACCACCGGAAACGCCGGGGCCAGCAAGCGCGTCTGTCTTGTAGATCTTTAAGGCATCCGTATCCAATTCGGGCGTCCCTAACCACTCTTCAACATTAGGATTTTCGATAAAACCAATGATGTGGCCGGGAGAAACGGTGATGGTCCCCTCGCCGGCAGCAGGAAAACCCATGATAAAGACGCTTTCGCCGAATTTGCGCTTTTCAAACATGGGCTCAGCTACGCGGTCAAAGTATTCGGTGAAGATGCCATTGTCTTTAACCGGACAAAGGTAAGCCATGTCCAAGCCCTGATCGACATACAGCACCTCCGCCTCAAACGCATATTCCGGCTTGCGGGCACGGTTGGTGGTGATATTGATGGCAAAATACGGTTCGGGTTCGCCCGTCTCAAAATTCAGGACCACATGGGAGTTGGTGTACAAACAGCCGCCGTGGTCGGTAAAGACCCCGGAACCTTGTTTAATCCTGTTATCAGAATTAAACGGGCTTTCTTTGTGGGCGACCACCTCGGCCACCGCGCCAATGACAAAATCCGGGAGCTCCTGCGCCCTAGCCTGGGCCGCGGCTACCAAAAGGATGGATACCGCGGCCAGAACTGATAAGGTTGATTTCACCATACTAGAAGCGCTTGGGGCCTCGGCTACCGCCGTTCGGGCGCGATCCGCGAGAAGCACCACGCGGGCCACTGCTTGGGCGAGGGCGTTCTTCGTAACCAGCCGGCGGCGTGAGTAAAGCCTTCATCGAGAGGTTAATACGTCCTAAATCGTCGATTTCTTTTACTTTCACTTTGACCGCGTCACCAACATGCAAAACGTCGCTGACTTGTTCCACGCGTTCATAGGAAATTTCAGAGACATGCACCAAGCCTTCCTGGCCGGGCAGAATTTCCACGAAATCTCCGAGGTCCATCAAGCGGGTGACTTTGCGATCATAGACTTCGCCAGCGGCGACTTCCTTGGTCAGGTTTTCCACCCTCTGCTTGGCCTTAGCCATGCCCTCGGCTTTGACCGAAGAGATAAAGACCGTACCGTCTTGTTCGATGTCAATTTCAACACCACATTCGTCGATAATCTTGTTGATCATCTTGCCGCCAGGTCCAATGACATCGCGGATCTTTTCTGGGTTGATATGCAAGGTCTCTACGCGAGGCGCGTATTGAGACATTTCTGTACGAGGCGCAGCAATCGCGCGGCTCATCGCCTCCAAAATATGGCGGCGACCGTCAAGCGCCTGCGTTAAGGTCTGTTTGATGATTTCATTAGCCAAGCCCGTGGTTTTCGTATCGAGCTGGATGGCGGTAATGCCCGTTTTAGTACCGGCAATCTTGAAGTCCATGCCGCCATCGCTGTCTTCTAAATCCTGAAGGTCGGTAAGGACTTTCCATTCACCCTTTTTGTTCGACACCAAGCCCATGGCCACACCGGCAACGGCGTCTTTGATCGGCACGCCGGCATCCATTAAAGCCAAGGTCGAGCCGCAGGTGGAAGCCATGGAGCTTGAACCGTTGGAACCGAAGACTTCGGAAACAAGGCGGATGGTGTACGGGAAGGTTTCTTTCGGCGGCAAAACAGGCAGCAAGGCCTTTTCAGCCAACATGCCATGGCCAATGTCACGACGAGAAGGTCCGCGCAAAGGTTTGGTTTCACCAACTGAATACGGCGGAAAATTGTAATGGTGCATGTAGCGCTTCTTGCTCTCCCCGTTTAAGCCTTCCTGAATCTGTTCCGCGCCGGGACCGCCGAGCGTGGCAACCGTCAGCACCTGGGTTTCACCGCGGGTGAAGAAACCCGTGCCATGCGTGCGAGGCAAAATGGAAACGCCGGCATCGAGCGGACGGACTTCGGTAATGGATCGACCATCAACGCGCTTGCCTGTGCGCAAAATCATTTCACCAACATGCTCCTCAATAAATTCCTTCAAAGGCTTCATCGCTTCTTTGCGCTTGTCTTTACCGACCTGTTCGGCCTTCAAAACATCATCAACCTTAGTCTTGATTTCACCAATACTTTCTTTGCGCATCTTTTTGGTGCTCTTGTCGCCGCCAGCAAAATATTCATCCACGCAGGCGATGGTTAATTCTTTGACGTGAGCGCGCAATGCTTCCATTTCCTTGGCAGCGGCCTGCTCTTCCTCGCTTAAAACAGGAGCGATGATTTTTTTCTCTTTGCCAATGGCTGCACGCATGTCATTTAACAATTGCATGACCGGCTTCATGTGCTTGAGGCCGAACTGGATGCCTTCATACACCACGTCTTCTGTGACTTCTTTGGCGCCAGCTTCAAGCATGATGGTCTTTTCACCGTCACCGGATACATACAAGTCCAAATCGCTTTTTGCCAAAGCCGTAATAGTAGGATTTAAGACCCATTCGCCATTGATGCGGCCGACGCGCGCGGCGGCAATCGGACCGGCCCACGGTATATCGGAAATCATCAAGGCGGCCGAGGCGCCAACCAAGGCTGCCACATCAGGGTCATTTTCGCCGTCAACGCAAAGCACGGTGACGATCATTTGGATGTCTACGCGCATGCTGTCGTCAAAAAGAGGGCGGATGGCGCGGTCAACAAGACGAGCCGTGAGGACAGCTTCGTCGCTGGGGCGTGTTTCACGTTTGATAAAACGGCTGCCCTTGATGATGCCGGCCGCGTATAAACGCTCCTCGTAATCAACCGTGAGCGGAAAAAAATCAAAATCGCCGCGGGACTCTTTGGCCATGGTGGCCGTAACCAATACGACCGTGTCGCCATAGCGCACCAAGGCCGAGCCATTGGCTTGTTGGGCGACCGTGCCCGTGGTGATGGTCAATTTGCGTCCGCCCCAATCAATACTAAACTCACGCGGACTCATCCACGTATTGTTCTTTGTCTCCGTCAACATAAAAACCGCAGATGCAGCTGCGGTCTAGCTCGTTGTAGATATAATGCGTTGCCTGGTCAGCCACTGAGCTGATCGAGCCAAAGTATTATATCTAAATGATCAAGCGGCCGCCGACAACTGGCATCAAATTAGTAGTATTACTACGCAAAATCTAACACAAAAAACCTAATAAGACAATGTTGTTTGTCATTCCGTAAACGACGTGAGGAGCTATGCGGAATCCAGTCGAAAAACATTGTTTCCGCTAGGCGTATAAAACGAGCGCTAACCCCACTTTCCGTCTGGATTCCCGCCTCCGCGGGAATGACAAACTACCCAGCTTCCGTTTCCCGACCTTGTATATCCAAATCCTTCGGCCCCCGATCAGCCGCTTGCTCCAGCTCGTCCGGCGATCCCCAACGATATTCAAAACCTTCAATGGTTGTGCCAGAAAATGGCAAGTCCAGAGGTTCATCCAGCTCAAGCGCAAAACGAGCCTGCAGATGGTTCGCTTTCATCCCCTCTTCACTAACCAATCGCTGGCCCTCAGGGGTGATGAGATAAAACTGGCTATTTGATCGTGCCTTGATCAAAAGTCCAGCCGGGTACGTTGTCGTACCATTAATCTTCACCCCTTCCGTGTAATTAGCAAAATAGTATTCCGGGATATCCACCACGCGCGAAGCCCAGCCCTCGCCGAACAAAGTTTTTACCTGCTCTTCACCATCAGCGAGCCAAAACAAACTATTGGGGAAGCCAATCATCCATACTTGCGGCGAAGATGGGATGGTTACAAGAAAAGTCCCAGGGCGGATTGTCGCATTGCGCCCGGAGAGCGGGAATGACTCAAGCAACTCTTGCGGGATTGTCTTCACTTCGGAAAAATCGGGATACCAGCTTAAAAAAGTTTGCTCATCGGGAAATACCACGCGCTTTAAGTCACGATTGAGGTAATAAATCGTTCCTAAATTAGGCGCGGTGATTAACTCCCCTGCTTGCGCTTTTTTGTGCAACATCACCGGTCCTTTGACCGTATAAATAATCTCAGGTGGCGCTTCTGGTGGGACATAGACCATGTCGGCATACAGGCCGGCTGCGAGGAGCAAGGCTAGGGCGCAGGCCGCAACCAATAAGTGGATCGGCTGCAGTTGGATATTTAAGAAAATACGCCTCACAAACAGCTCTTTAATAAATCACCCGTCGCTTACGCAAACGCCCAGCTGGTCTTGCGCTAGCGGCCGGACCGCGGGAGCTTGAGGAGGCGCGATGGTTGCCGATCAAAAAGCGGCCTGTGTCCGCGCTGAGGTCGACCATGTCATCGCATTGTTCACGCAATTTGGTCGATGTGGTTTCACCGAAAGCCACGACTTCGACAAGGCAACCCTTGTTCTCTTGCAGGTATTGGACGAGCGGGACATAGTCGCCGTCGCCGGAGACAATGATCACCGCGTCGAGGCGGTCGGCCATTTTAACGCAATCTACTGCCAAGCCGACATCCCAGTCGGCTTTCTTGATGCCGGAAGCAAAAACTTGCAACTCTTTCTTCTTGATTTCAAAGCCTTGTTTTTCCAAAGCATCGAAAAAGGTGTTCTCTTCTTCGTTAGAGGAGTTAATCACGTAGGCGATGGCACGGACGAGCTTACGTCCAGCCACGGCTTCTTTGAGCACCTCTCCGAAATTGACATTCGCTTTATATAAATTCTTGGCGCTGTGGTACATGTTGGCCGTGTCGACGAAAACGCCGACGCGCTGTTCTGGATGTTTAAACATAGAAAATAAAAACGCTTTTTAAAAAACTCTTATAAAAACACTTCTCGTCCCTCAAAACCAGGGTTTTCAGAGGACCGCTTCACTATAGCATGCGACCTATGGTGTGCAATACGCGGTTTTTCCCTTTAATAAATGAGGGGCCGGCCGCTTGAATGCAGCCGAGCCCCCGCTGTTCTCTGCCCTTGCGGGCTATTCGTTCTCGTCGTCGGGCGCGTCCTCCGGCTCGACGGGCGCGACCGGATCCAGCTCCATGTCGGAGTCGGACTTCCCGCCATTGTCGGTCCGACGCTTCATGTCAGACCTGGCACCGCGGCGATCACGCTGCTTCTCGCAGTGGCGCT
>CAYHTI010000048.1:0-5964 GCA_964359515.1 uncultured Gammaproteobacteria bacterium
TAACTAAGCTTATTTATGAATCCATTCATCCAGAAGCACGCCGAGGAATTCCGAGCGGCCGTCGAGCATTTCAAAAAGGAGCTCAGTCATGTCCGCACCGGGCAGGCAAACCCCGAACTTGTCGACACCGTCATGATTAATGCCTATGGCGCAATGACACCTTTAAAGCAGTTGGCTAGTATTACCGTTCCAGAGCCTAAGATGATTGTGGTCCAACCTTGGGACAAAAGCGTGTTGAAGGATATTGAAAAAGGCTTAAGCCAAGCAAATCTTGGCTTTTCACCCGTTAATGACGGTAATGTCATTCGCTTGCCGATGCCGCCAATGTCTGAAGAAAACCGCAAGGATCTTGTAAAAATTGTAAAAGAAAAATCGGAAAAGTCCCGTGTTTCCTTGCGCCAAATCCGTGAAAAGGTGAAAGAAGTCATCCAATCGGCCGAGAAAAACAAAGAAATATCGGAAGATGATAAGTACAAGTACTTAAAGGACCTAGACAAACATACGAATGACCATGTCGACATGATCAATGAATCTGCCGAGAAAAAAAGTGAGCAGATCATGAAGATCTAACTATGATGACCATACTAGTTTTCATTCTTGTCCTGGGAGCCCTCGTTTTTGTCCACGAGCTGGGTCACTTTTGGGCCGCCAAAAAATCCGGTTGCGATGTTGAGGAATTCGGCCTTGGATTTCCGCCACGCCTCTTTTCCGTAAAGCGGGCTGAAACTGTATACAGCATCAATCTGTTGCCGCTCGGTGGTTTTGTGAAAATCCGCGGTGAGAATGGCGACGATCATCCAGATGGACGAAGCTTTGTCACGAAATCTGCTGCATGGAAAGCACTGATTGTTTCTGCGGGGGTCCTAATGAACCTGGTCGCGGCTTATGTCCTTATCACCATCACCTTGGTCTTTGGCGTAGAGACTGTAGTCACAAACACAGATTCTCTGGGCAAATTCGCGCGGGTCTCTGACCGCCATATCAGCATCGTAGAAGTCCTGCCGGAAAGCCCCGCCCAACGTGCGGGATTATCAGCAGGCGACCGCATTGAGCGATTAGACGGAAAGGAAGTGGTTTCCGTCGATGAACTCCTGGAACAATTTTCCCGTCGAGAAGGGGAGCAAATTGAGCTGCTGCTCAAGCGCGGACCGGAAGGCGTTACCGCTTCTGTGACGCCATCTATCATTGAAGAGATTGGCCGCACGGGCGTCGGCGTTGGACTGTCACAGACAGCAACAATCTCCTATCCCTGGTATGTCGCGCCCTATTACGGACTGACCAGGACGGCGACGATCCTTTGGCTGATCTTGTCTGCCTTCGCAGGCTTGATTTCGCAGTTATTTACAAGCGGCGGCGTGTCGGCTGATATCACTGGACCTATCGGCATTGCCGTTTTGACGGGCGAAGTCGCGAAGCTCGGCTTGATCTATTTGCTCCAATTCGCGGCCCTGTTGTCCTTAAACCTGGCCGTTATTAACATCCTTCCTTTTCCTGCGCTTGATGGCAGCCGCCTGCTTTTGATCATTATTGAAAAGATCCGAGGCAAACAGCTTAACGTTAAATTCGAGCGCTGGGCGCATGTGCTAGGTTTCGGTTTATTGATGCTGCTAATGGTGGTCGTCACCGCACGCGACATCAAAACCTACGGCGGGGGAATCTGGCAATCTCTCACCAGCTTGTTCTAGGTAGTCTCACATCTGCTTTTCGTTTAATCTGACTGTATGTTGCAGCGTTTTTTTAGGCGCTTTTCCAAGGACATCGGTATTGACCTGGGCACCAGTACCACTTTGATTTACGTCAAGGATCGCGGCATTGTGATTCACGAGCCATCGGTCGTGGCGATAAACGCGAAAACTGACCAAATCCTAGCGGTAGGCAAAGAGGCCCAAGCCATGCTTGGTAAAGCGCCGCCGCATATTCAAATAGTAAGCCCGCTGGAAGACGGCATTATTTCAGACTTTGAGGTCTGCGAAAAAATGCTGCGTTTTTTCATCGACAAAATTCATGCGGAGCAGTTCAACCTGCTGCCGAGGCCACGCGTCTTGGTTGCTATCCCGCTTGATTTGACGGAAGTGGAAAAGAAGGCCGTCGAAGATGCTGTGCTTGGTGCTGGCGCCAGAGAAGTTTTGCTGACCGAGCAAATTATTGCCGGGGCAATAGGCGCGCGCCTCCCGATTGAAGACCCGCAAGGCACAATGGTCGTTGATTTGGGAGGTGGGCGCACAGAAATCGCGGTTTTATCGCTTAGCGGAATTGTCACCTTTAAAAGCCTGCAGTTGGCCGGTAATGAACTGAACAATGACATCGTCCAGTTTGCTCGACACGAATTTAATATCTTGTTGGGCGAACGCATGGCAGAGCAAGCGAAGATAAAAATTGGTTCCGCGGCGCTGCTTGAACATTCCTTGGACATGCATGTACGCGGCCGCAACCTTATTTCTGGACTGCCAAAAGAAGTGGTGATCAATGACAGCCAGGTTCGTCATGCCTTGTCCCGATCCATTGGGTTCATCATCGATAATATTAAGGCTACATTAGAGGTCACCCCGCCTGAGCTTGTCGCTGATATTTATGAACGCGGCATTACCTTGTTTGGTGCCGGAGCCCAGCTCAAAGGCTTGGATGTCGCCATCGCTGCTGCCATGAGCATCCCTGTCCAAGTGGCGGATGATCCAGCGACCTGCGTGGTGCGCGGTACTGGCATCATCCTCGAGGATGTGGAGGCCATGTCGGATGTCATCTTGGCCTCGACGCAGCAAGAAAGCATAATTCGTTAAGCGTACCGACATGCCGAGCGTACGCGCAAAGAAACGACGGATTCTCCCATGGCTGCTTGCGATGTTTGCAGCCATCGTTTTACTGCAGCTTGTCGGCCTACTCAATCCCGTCCGCTCCGTCGTTTCTGGCGCAGGAAAACCGGTCACTACGTTTTTCTACGGCATCGGATCCGGGGTTTCGCGCTTGTTAAACACGACATCTGATGTCACCGTGCTGCAGACGGAAAATGAGCGCTTGCGCGGGGACCTGACCGACGCCAAAATACTGCTTGCGTCTTTGCAGCAAGCAAAGGAGGAAAACACAACCCTGCGATCTTTGCTCGATTATTTTGAAGAAGACACTTCCAATTTGCCGCGCACGCTCGCGCGAGTCATCAGTCGCGACCCGTCAAACCCATCCTCGTTAACACTCAACGTCGGCCAGCGAGATGGCGTACAAGTAGACAATGCGGTTGTCGTTAAAGATGGCGTGCTTGTTGCCAAAATCACTGAAGTCTATGCGCGTACTTCGCGGGCATTGCTTTTGTCAGACAGCAATATCGCTGTCGCATCGACGGTGATTGGCGGGGCGCCGACAAGCAAAATTGTTCGCGGTGAGCGCGGCCTGAGTCTTATCCTGGACCAGGTTCCACAGCAGGAGCGCGTCGAAAAAGGCCAAATGATCATGACATCGGGCCTTGAATCTGCAATTCCGCGCGGCTTGATCATTGGCGAAGTTGAAGAAATTATTTCTCAAAAAAACGACCTATTCCAAACAGCTGTGTTGCGGCCAATTGTTGACTACAATAGCCTGACCATTGTCGCCGTGATCCTAACGCCAGCTTCAGACCTATGAAGAAATGGTTTACACCGCTCGTCATTGCGCTTTTTGCCCTTGTTCTGGCCCTCATTGACGCGGGGCTGGTTCCGGCTGCCGGCAATCCTTTCAGGCTCGTAAGCTTTGTTTTTACGGCGTCGCTGTTCAGCTTGATTGTCATTCGCGACGATTTTGCTTTTTTGCTCTTTTGCCTCGGCACAGCCATTACCTGGCTTACCGCAAGCTCCACTCTCATAATTCCGCTTGCGATTGGCTGCCTTGTCTTGCTAGGCGTAAACGAATCTGTTGATCGACTTTTCACAAATCGTACTTATTATTCTGTGATTGCAGTTGCTACCGTCGGCTGGGCGGCATACCAGGCAGGGATTACGATATCATTTGCCTTTGCCGCCGTATTCGGCAGCAATTCCGTACCTCTCCCAACCGCCGCCGAGCTCGCCGTGGGATGGGTTATTTTGGCGGCGTCTACCACACTGGCCTACATGGCCACGGTATTATTCAGTAAAAAAATTCGCTCCTACTTTATCGTTGGTTCCAATTCCGTATGAGTGACGATCCATTTCGCGTCCAGGAATCTGGTAAACGACACATGCGCCTCGGCCGTAAAAAGCAGCTTGAATGGGTCGAAGGCAGTTTTGTCACGCCCGACATTAGTGACGAGCATGCCGTACGGTATAGCCAAACCGATGGCTATATCGGCACGGTCTTGACGCGCCGGCAAATCATTCAATTTTCATTGGCCGTAATTGCTATTTTCCTCGTCCTTCTGACACGTGCCGGACAACTGCAGATAGCGAAGGGCGCTTACTACGAGGCCCTGGCTGATAAAAATCGTCTCCGTCTCGAATATATCCGCTCAGACCGCGGTTTGGTTTATGACCGTTTTCAAACCCCCATGGTTCGCAATGTCCCTAATTACGTCGTCACCGTGCGACCATCATTACTGCCCGATGATTTTGCTGAGCGCCAAGGCTTGCTGACTAGACTTTACCAGGAGCACCTGATCGCATACAGCGATAAAACGCAAGAATTGTTCCTTCGCGACATCGAGTCCATGCGCTCCAATAAATCTCTTTATGACAAAGACGTACTGCTCACCCAGTATTTAACGCAAGACGACGCCATCCTTTTGCAAATACAAACTAAATCAATTCCTGCTTTATCTGTGGACCGCGTTTCCCGCCGTGAATACCTTAATGAGGGACCCGTGGCCGGGGCCAAGGAAGATGCGATCGTCTATGACCCGGTGCAATCTCTTTCCCATGTGGTCGGTTATATGACCCGGCTGCAGCCCGGCGAATATGAAACATTACAGCAAGACGGGTACTTATTTAATGACACGCTCGGACGAACTGGCATTGAATCAAAATATGAATCCGTCTTGCGCGGCGCCTTCGGAAAAAAGGAAATTGAAGTCGACGCCCAGGGAAAATTTAAACAAGTCCTCCATGTCGATCAGGCAAAAGACGGCTCAAATCTCATAACGAGCATCGATTTAGAGCTGCAGCGAGTAGCCGAAAGTATTTTACGCCGACACCTCGACGCGGCAGGGAAGAAGGCTGGCAGCGTTGTCGTCCTTGACCCAAATAACGGCGATGTCTTGGCTCTGGTCAGCGTTCCGACTTACGACGCGAATCTCTTTTCGAAGGGAATTGACGCAGCATCTTATGAGCAATTGATCACCGATGAAAGCCGTCCGCTTTATCCCCGCGCAATCGCGGGCGAATATCCGTCCGGTTCGACCTTTAAGCCAGTGGTTGCCGCCGCGGCTCTTGAAGAGCGCCTGATAACACCGCGCTCAACATTTTCTTCGACCGGCGGAATCCGAATCAATGAGTGGTTTTTCCCGGATTGGCGCGCCGGAGGCCACGGACCGACCGATGTATACAAAGCCTTATCGGATTCGGTGAATACCTATTTCTATGTAATCGGCGGCGGCTATCAACAGTTCGAAGGTCTTGGCGTTGACCGCATTTCATCTTACGCGAAGCGATTTGGGCTTTCCGAGCCGCTTGGCATCGACTTACCAGGCGAATCGTCCGGGTTCTTGCCTTCTAAAGATTGGAAAGAATCCGTAAAAAAGGAGCGGTGGTATATCGGCGACACCTACCACCTGTCTATCGGCCAAGGAGATCTTCTTGTCACGCCGCTGCAGATGGCCTCGCTTATTAGCGTCTTTGCTAATGGCGGCACGCTTTACCAGCCGCGCATCGTTACTTCAATCGTCGACCAGGACTTCAACCGTATCCAGGACTCGGCCCCGAATATCTTAGGACTAGATGTCATTGATCAGCAGTCTATAGAGGGCGTCCGCCAAGGCTTGCGCCAGGTCGTGACCCGCGGCAGTGCCAAGCGACTTTCCGATTTAGA
>CAYHTI010000049.1:0-5916 GCA_964359515.1 uncultured Gammaproteobacteria bacterium
CGGACATCCAGGCTTGCGTGAAGGAGCTGATCCTGGCACAACTGCTCGCCTGCATTGAAGAAGAGTATGCGACGCTGAAACAAGTCACGATGTACATGACGAATGACTACGTGAGGCGCATGGCCTGGTCTGTTGCCGTTCACCAACACCAGCTCCAATATTATTGGATGCACCGCAATTGATAGTCGCGTCGATGCTGCCGTCCGTTCCCGTGCTGGCAAGGCGCGCGGAACGGACAAATCAAAACCCCTCGAACAAGTTTCGAGGGGTTTTGTGTAGAAGAAAAATTTTTTCTATTGTGAGATGGACAAATTTTTCAAAATAAATTTTTGATTTTCAGTTAAACGGGACTTGTCCCAAGCCGAGGGGAATGATAATTCGTAAATCTCCCCGTTGTCTTCGAACATAAGGGCATAGGTGGTACTGATTCCGGCAATTTCAACCTCGTACACTGTCTTTTGATCAACCTTAAACTCTCCAATTTTTCGTTTAAGCCCCTGCATGTCGCCCATGTAGTGTTGGAGATCGCGGTATCGCTGCATATTTTGCCAGCTACCGCCCAAAGCGTTTACATCATTGATATCACTCCAAGAAGAAAGGACCGCCCCTTCGCCAATCGCTGGTGAGTCGCAATCAACGCAGTCCGGTTCTGGTGAAGAGGGTGGCGCGATTGGCCCAAACGAAGCAATACCGCCGTGATTACTTCGCTGCTCATACGAAAATTCGTAGACCTTCCAGTTTTCTGGGTACCGAACGGTTATCTTTTCCCAAATAAATGTCTGAGTTTTTTGTTGTTGCTCATTCGCGGTTGAATCAGTCGATTTGCTTGTGGTGATGTATACGATGATAACAGCACCAATGATCAGCGCGAGGAGAATGAACAGATTGGTGCGTTTCATAGGACGAGAATTTATCGATAGTATCTGGATTCTACAACTAAGGAGTCGACAGCTCAAGATTCGTTTAAAATAAATCGAGGCCGCGTCCCTGGCGGGGAGGCGGCCTCAGTTTTGAGCATCTTATTGGGCTGGTGAGAGGGAGATTCCGTATGCTCATTGCGGCGAGCGATTGCTTGATTAGGGGGTGGGGTCTCCGTCGCGATTAAAATCCCAGTTTCTGGCTCGTCGATTCGCGGGGATGTGCGATAGCATTGATTTCACCGGATCTCTACTATACAACAACCACGGAATCAGCCCCTTTATCAAGGTTTGCTGAATCTCGCACGGTTCAGAACCAGTTTCGGTCGTAACCCAATGCACGGCCGAACGAAATCGTTCGGCGTTCTTGCCGCGTCTAAACCGTGATGGGTCGGGATAGGCTGTTGTACAATGAGCTCGGCAGACTACCAATGCCTGGATTGCTTGCACAAGAGTGGTCCCACCTCTTTTTTGAAACAAGTGGTAGCAAGCCAGCTCGAGTTGTGATTCGACATAGTCGATTGATACACGATGTGAGCCGTCCGCACGTGCGGCGCACGGATGACTATCAAAGTGTCGCAACCCGGGATCAGCAATGGCAATGCATGCACGCAACATCCCTTCGCGATCGCCACGCATGGCTTCACAAATCCTGTCTACCAGGGTGTCGTCGTAACCTGGAGCGAAGCCCATCGCCATCATGGCCGACGGATACCCTAGGGTCGCTGCTTGTTGTAGCCGCGGCCTGGGCAACTCACCGCTCCTTACCCGCTCTTGCAGGAGCTTGGACTCGTCTTCCTGGGTACCTGTTTCGCGCCACCGACGTTCGGCCGCGCGCACGCGTTCATCGCTCATGGCGTGACCTCTTTTCTGATCCGCCCGCAGGGCAGATTCAAGACACCATAGCCAGCGTCGCTCGAGATCGCGCAAATGCGTGTCGCTCAAGAGACCTCCTGTTTTTTCCGCCTGATAAGCGGAAACGGCAGGTTATCAACGGATACGAGCGATGTCAATGCAAAAGCAATCCTTTAACATAATTCGAGGCCGAGGTTGCGAAGCTGCGTCTTGATCTCGTTGAGAGTGACTGGGCCGCAGCACTTAATACCCAATAGAACCATTTCGGTGCAATCGACTAGATCCTTGAGCGAGCAGATCCTCCCGCGGGCGAGCACCCTTTGCGTTCGGAGGCTAAGTCCTCCGTAGAAAAGATTCCAGACGCACTGCTCACCACCAGAGGTGTCGTAGAGGTGCTGGATCCTGTCCTCTTGCGTCACGTGATCTGAGATGGCTGTGGACTGTAGACTCATCTCGTCCGACAGGACCGCATTGAACATGAATTGCTTGAGCGCTAGAAGCAGCTTCACGCGGTCAACTGCTGTCCCGCCCCCGAGCAATACCAGCGACGTGCAGTGTGCGAGTGCGCGAAGGATTTCATCTTGGCCGCTCAGGTCATTCTTCTTCTCGGTCATGTGGCACCTTTTTGTTTTGAATCGGGTTTTTGTATCATGCTTTGAAGGGGCTGTCAATTGTCATAGCGAGAGATTAACAAAAAACGGACCAGCCGTGGCTAGTCCGTTTTTTGTTATTAAGTAGGGGATTCCCGCTTGTCTCCGCAACTTATTAGTGTGAGGAGATCCCTGCGGGATGCGGGAATGACAGGCGATTAAACCTCGATAATCACCGGCAAGATCATTGGGCGGCGGCGGGTTTTGACCCAGAGGAATTGGGAAAGTCCTTGGTGGATCTTGTCGCGCAAGTACGCGTCGTCCGGACCTGACTTGGGGTCATGGTCAGCAAGGATTTTTTTGATACGCATGCGCGCTTGGGTGATCAGCTCGGTGTTTTCTTTCATGTAGATGAAACCGCGGGACATGATGTCTGGGGTATCGATCAGGCGTCCGGTCGTGGCGTCTACCTGGGCAATGACGACAAGCATGCCGTCTTCGGCCAGCTGCACGCGGTCGCGCAGCACGATATGGCTGACATCGCCGACACCAGCGCCATCCACGAAGACATATTGCGTGTCTACGTATTGGTTGGTCAGGCGTCCGCCTTCAGCGTCGAACTCCATGATTTGGCCGTTGTCAGCAACAATCGATTTATCGGCTGGATGTCCCATGTCTTCCACCATCAGTTGTTGGTGGATACGTAACATATAATGGTACGCCTCGATTGGTACATGGAATTCAGGCTTGATGATGCTGTAAAACTTTTTCAAGTCTTCCTGTTTGCAGTGTCCGCCGGCATGCACGTCCATCAATTGGTTGTGCACCACGCGCGCACCTTTGCGCCACAGCGTGTCTTTGAGGCCTTGAACGGTGCGCTCATTGCCCGGAATGACCGAAGATGAGAAGACGACCGTGTCACCGCGCTTTAATTTGAATTTGCGATGTTCGTCCATGGACAACTTCATCAAGAAGGCGTTCTTTTGCGCCTGGGCGCCAGTACCTACAACGACAACGCGCTTGTCTGGTAGTTGGTTAGCCTCTTCCGGCTCAACAATGGTGTTGGGCTTGAACTTGAGGTATCCCAGTTCTTTTGCCACTTCCACATTGGCATGCATGGAGCGGCCTTCAATGACCACTTTGCGGTTGTACTTCTCGGCTAATTCAATGATCATCTGCACGCGCGAGATCATAGATGAGAATGTGCCGACAAAGATGCGGCCCGGAGCGGAGACAAACAGGCTTTCAATGTCCTTAAGAACATCAGATTCGGAAATCTGTTCGCCGGGGTGTTCAGCATTGGTGCTGTCGGCCATGAGTACGCGGATACCTTCTTTGGAAAGCTCCTTCATGCGCTCATAATCGGCCGGCTTATCGTAGGGGTTGTTTTTGTCGATCTTGAAATCGCCAGTATGCATGACCGTACCAGCTGGTGTGCGCACTACAGCCGCGAAGGTGTCTGGCACGCTGTGGTTCATGCGCACGAATTCGACCTCAAACGCCTTACCGAGTTTGAAGCGGACGCGCGAGTCGATCAAATTTACTTTTAAGGGCGGGTTTTGGGGGAATTCCTCATAACGCGCCTTCACGATACCCGCGGTTAAGCGGCCCATGAACAATGGTGGGTTGCCGAGCTTGGGGAGCAAGTGTGGAATGCCGCCGATATGGTCAAAATGACCGTGGGTGATAATCACACCGCGGATATTTTTAGCTTTGGGGCGCAAGGAAGAGATGTTGGGAATGATGTAATCAATGCCCGGCATGTCTTCCTCGGGGAATTGCAGGCCCATGTCGATGATGATGATGTCATCATTATATTCGAGCACGGTGCAGTTGCGGCCGATTTCTTGCAAGCCGCCCAAGCAGTAAATGCGGAGCTTATTGTCGTTCCACACATGGCCGCTAGCGACATTTACGACGCGCTGACCTTGCGACGTGGTCTTGTGCTGGCCGGTAAAAGGGCCTTCTGATTCGCGCGGCGGGCGTGAGCCTCGGCCTTGCGGTCGGCCTCCTGCGGGTTTGCGGCCCGGAGCAGCTCGAAAGGGCTTGCGTCCTTGTCCGGCGGAATTTCGGCCGACAAAGCGGCCGCGACCGGCTGGACGGCGGTCTTGGGATGAAGCAGGTGTTGCTGCTGTAACCATAACTTAAGAACCTGACATTGTTTGATAAATGAGCAAGTTCGGATAGTGGCCGTAGGCCGCGCTTCATACGCTAAAAAGCGTGGCGGCAATGGACGGCCAATGGATAAAAAGTTCGAATGTATAAGATAGACACTCCCGACAGGGAGTCATTCGTGGTCCCAAGCCCAAGGGAAGCTTGCGCTCGGGGGACACGGACGGCCTCATGCGAGGCGATAAAGGCAGTTTAGCAAACTAGCGGGAAAGGCGGAATTCCTTTTTCGTCTTCATGTACCAATCACCGATATTGTTGAAACGGTCGGCGGGAATGCCAATACGCTCAACGCCAAAGCCCTGGATACGGGCCGGCAGGAGATAGGTGTATTTCGGGGAGTAGAGGAAGACCGCGGTCGTTTCCTTATCTAAGATCTTTTGGAAGTTTTTGTAGCTTTCCGCGCGGACGGATTCATCGCTGGTTTGGCGGGCCGTTTGCAGCAATTTATCCGCGTCTTTATCGGACAATCCGGCTAAGTTTAAGCCTGGGTGGGATAATTGGGAGCTATGCCAAAATGGGTAAAGATCCACCACCCCGTTGAGGATTTGGCCGTACAATAGGGCCTCATAATCACGCTCTGGAAGCACGGTATTTGTCAGGTTTGAAACAGAAACGATATTTACTACTACCTTAAATCCGATAGTTTGTAAAGCGTTTTTCAGTAATTCCGCGGCGCGCACGTTTTCTGGCTGGTTTACGGCAGTCAGTTGCAATGTCAAGAATTCATCGCCTTTTTTGCGAAATACAGCCTGATTTCCCGTATCGATTTCGACTTCCTCTGGGGTTTCCACGGCTTCTGGCTCGGTGGCAGTGGATTCTTCTGTGTTTTCCTTGGCGACTTCTTCAGTTGCCGTCTTGTCCACCGTAGCTTCAGCGGAGGTGGAAGCTTTTGCGGCAGCGTCCTTTTCCTTTTTGATGCGAGCGCGCTCGGCTTCAATGTATTCATCGGCGGTCACGGCTTTCCAGCCAGCTTCTTCCAAAAGTCGTTGCGCTTCGACGGGATTATAGGGGTAGCCTTCTAATTCCGGGTCATAGCCAGTCATGCCGGGTAAAAGCGGGCCGTTGACGATATCGGCGAGGCCGTCAAAAGCCACTTGCACCAAGCGGGAACGTTCAATGCTATAGGCGATCGCCTGGCGAACCGTTTTGTCTTTCAAGGCCGCGTTCTTTTTGGCATTAAAGAAGAGACTTGTATATTGCGGCAATTGCAAATGGTATGTTTTCACGTTTTGCGCATTGGTTACACGCTCAATGAGCTGGCGGGGGACATAACTGATGCCATCGATTTTTTTATTGTTGAGCGCTTCAATGGCCGTATCAAAGTCTGGGAAAAAACGAAATACGACCGAGTCCAAATACGGCTGTTTGGTCGTGGAAAGTGC